>JABFSY010000200.1 GCA_013140395.1 Cyclobacteriaceae bacterium | reverse complement strand
GATCTGGCGGGGCGTATGATCAAAAATTCTCAAGGGGAAGCCGTGTTTAATTTTGGAAAGCACAAAGGCAAATCAGTACTAGCCGTTTTTAAAACCGAGCCTGCCTATTATGATTGGATGATGAATGGAGACTTCGCGCTCGATACAAAACGTTGGCTTACTAAAATAAAGCTCAGCATTCTGACCGGAAAACTATAAGATGTTTACACTTCCTTCCACGTATGGTCAGCTAGTAACCGTACGGCAGCGACAAAACTTTTGTAGGGATTTTTAGCTCCCCATTCTTTAGGGCCAATCATAGAAAGCAAATGGGAGTCGTCTTTATTTTGATACAAATAATATAACTGTCCGATCACCGGGCTAAAGCTCAACTTGGCATCATAGATAATCATGCTCAGTTCTTTGCGCTGGTAGATTTCCTTCGCCTGTATCGCAAGCAACTCTATCTGCTGGCGAATCTGCGTAAGCTGCATGTTGGTTTGCTCTTCCATGGCAGTTAAGGCATGGTGGCGAATAAGCCCCGCTTCGTTGGGCTTGATCACAGCGCCTGACACAGACGATGAATAGGGCAAAACACTCATCTGTTTGTGGTAAACCTCGGTGTTCGTCAAAACCAGTCCATCGGCCTGATGATGCTTTTGAGTAATTTTAAGAAGCCCTTTTGGTGTAATCTCGTGCTGTACGACCAACACTAACTTTCCTTCTTTAAAAAAATGAGTTTCAAAGTTAATAGAATCGATAATGATGCATTTCATTGAATCACCAATAGGTAAATCCAAAAATGGTTGCTCCTCGCCATTAGGCTCTATAGTATAACTAGACTCAAATGCCTGGTCCTCCATAGAGACCCAATTCATGCTGATATGCAACTGCTTAGAACTTTCGCCCATTTGGATCCGGTAGATTCCAGACCGAGGTCGCATTCCCAGTTCATAAGTACCTTTTTCAGGGAAAAGCTGCCAGGAAGCAATAAAATTGTACGCGTCAATCATGAAGAGAAGGACAAAATGGTTTCAAAAGCAAAGCAAAAAGCGCTGCCTCGTATTTAAACCCCAAAAACCGGAATTAGTTTGGTTTATAATAACCTAATGCCTCTGGCATCCATCCTTGCAAATCCTTGATCCTTGTTTCATCGGATGGGTGAGTCGACATAAATTCAGGTGGCTTTTGACCACCGCTCAACGAGGTCATGCGTTCCCAAAACTTTGGTGCTTGGGCGGGATCGTAACCGGCCATCGACATGAAAATCAGCCCGATATGATCCGCTTCCGATTCGTGCTGGCGAGAGAATTTTAGCGCGCCCAAATTTGCGCCCATACCCACTGCTTCTAAAAATATCTGCTTAGTCGCTGTTGGATTTTGCCCCATTGCTGCACCGAGCGTTGATAAACCAAATTGCTGAATAAGCCCCTGACTCATTCGCTCACGACCATGATTTGCGATAGCGTGTGCCACCTCATGCCCCATTACAACGGCCACCCCTGTTTCATCTTTGCAGATGGGCAAGATGGCTGTATAAAACGCTACCTTACCTCCCGGCATGCACCAGGCGTTTACTGTTTTATCATCTTGTATTAAATTAAACTCCCAAGCAAAACCAGCCAATTGATCAGATGCGCCCTTTTCGGCCATGTACTGTTCAGCAGCCCGTTGAATCTTACTTCCTACCCTTTTGATCATTGCGACTTGCTCATGATTTGTCGAAAGCGGCCCTGTCTTGATCACTTCCTGGTATTGTGTAGCAGCCATTCCATTGATTTCTGAACTTGAGACTAAGCTCAATTGACTGCGACCGGTTACTGGCACGTTAGCACAACGAAATAGTAGCAAAGCACAAATAAAAAAAGAGCTGATACTTATGATCATAAAAGAGTGGTTTAATGAAATTCAAAGATAAACTGATAATCACAAAAATTAAAAATTAGCGGCAAAAAAGGGGTTTTCCCCTTAGAATGTTTATAAATTTGCAGGTTATTAAATCATTACTATGAGAATTTTTGCTATCGGCCGAAACTATGCTGAGCATATTCAGGAATTAAACAATGAAAGGCCTGATGAGCCCGTTATTTTCACAAAACCCGACACGGCCATTTTGCGCAATAACGCGCCTTTCTACTATCCCTCCTTTTCTAGTGATATTCACCATGAAGTAGAACTCGTTTTACGGATCTGTAAAGAGGGTAAGAATATTGAGGAAAAATTCGCGTCTAAGTATTACGATGCTGTGGGGATTGGTATTGACTTTACGGCCAGAGACATTCAGTCGAAACTAAAGGCAAAGGGCCTTCCATGGGACATCGCAAAAGGGTTTAACGGCTCTGCGCCAATTTCTGATACGTTTATTTCCATCGATCAATTTGCAGACAAAAAAGATATCAACTTTAAATTGGAAGTGAATGGAGAGCTAAAGCAAACGGGCAATACCAGTTTGCTGCTTTTTTCTTTCGACTACATCATCTCATATTTGTCAAAGTTTTTCACATTGAGAACCGGAGATTTGATTTTTACAGGAACTCCAAAAGGAGTTGGCCCTGTTGTTATTGGAGATAAGTTAACCGCATACATCGAAGATGAGAAGTTGCTGGAGTTTGAGGTTAAGTAGTTTTTCTTTTGCTGTCATCTGTTTGGCATTTGCGCACTTTTCAACTGCGCAGTTCAGTCTGCCAAACGAAATCATCCTTAACAAGGCTCCCGAACTTGAACCCTACCTATTCCCTGTTAACCCCGGTCAACCAAATTTTTTAGCCGGAACAATGGGTGAATTGCGTACCACTCACTTTCATGCTGGCATTGACGTCCGAACAAATAGTATGATTGGCGTGCCCATATTGGCTACACAGCAAGGCTATGTTTCTAGGATTATTGTTGGTGCCTATGGTTATGGACATGCCCTCATGATTAAACATCCGGATGGTAACACCTCACTTTACGGCCATTTAGACAAATTCAAGGGCCCAATTGCTCGCTATGTATTAGAAGAGCAATACAAGCGAAAGTCTTTCGATCTGGACCTCAACTTTGAGGTTAGTCAATTTCCAATTCAGCGAGGTGACACGATTGGCCTGTCCGGTAACACGGGTGGATCAAGCGGCCCCCATCTGCACTTTGAAATAAGGGATCAAAACAATGAAGCTCTTAACCCACTATCATTTGGATTTACAGAAGTAAAAGATAAGTATGCCCCGATTGCATTGAAAGTTGCATTGGTAGCGATGGACAAAAATTCTCGGGTAAACGATCGTTTTGGTCGATTTGAGTTCAGCCTCGTTCGATCTGGCAATAACTACAAATTGCCCTTTCCCATTTTTGCCAATGGAAGAATAGGGGTTGAAATTTTGGCGCATGATAAGATCGATCTCTCTCAATTTCGTTGTGGCATCAGTCAAATAGAAATGAGAGTCGATAGCGCCCGTATCTTCACGCAGGAGATAAAAAAATTCAGTTTTGAAGACAGTTATGACATCATCACGTTGATGGACTTCAAAACCCTAAAAACAAAAGGCACACGATTTAATAAACTATATGTCGGGGATGGCAACGCACTAAAGTTTTATGATGGAGTTGTTTCAAAAGGAGTGATTCAAGTGGCAGAAGGTCAGCGAAAGATTGCGATCGCCCTCCGCGATTTTTCGGGAAACACAAGTAACGTAAGCTTCAGCTTAAAATCCGATCCTTTGACAGAAGACGCCCGATTCCTTGAGGCGATGCAAAAGCCAATTGACTTTGATATTGTCGAGAACACACTCGTCATAAATTCGAAGCCATGTTCTAGTCAAAAAGATGGAAAGGCCGTCATTCACGTCAATGGAATTCAAAATACTATTTCACCCAATTATGCTAACTCACTTCGAAATGTCTATCTTGTTGACCTACGCAGTGGGCTCCCCGACTCAATTCAAACCTGCGCAGGTACAGTGCCCCTGAACTTTAAAGGCATAATCCCTTCCGGCACTGACTACGACTACTATAGTGACCTCATTGACATCAAATTTAAAAATGGCAATCTTTATGATACCTTGTATCTTAATACCAGTCATGAAATTTCAGAAAAAGGTCGCGAGAAATTCACGATCGCTACACTTACTACTCCCCTACATAACACCATAGCCGTCACGTTAAAACCAACCATCTCCTACTCGAAGACGGAGAAGACGTTTGCTTATCATATCGAGGGAAACCGTTTTGAGTTTGTTGGAGGCGAATGGACAAATGGCCGAATTCAGTTTAACACGAAAGAACTTGGGCAATTTACAGTATTGGCTGATTCTACGCCACCAAGCATTGGGCGAATTTATTGCAATCCTAGGACTGCTCGCTTCCGAATTTATGATAACTTATCCGGCATCGCAAAGTTTGAAGCAAACATAAATGGCGAGTGGCTGTTAATGAAATATGACTATAAGACGGGCATCGTTCAGTCTGAAAGGTTGGACTCAAAAAAACTATTGAAAGGCGACTTCCAATTGAAGGTTACAGATCGTGCAGGCAATGAACGAATACACAAACAAAAAATACTATAACAAAAACGCTGATTAAGATGGCTTTAACTGCTGGTACTCTCGCACCGAATTTTAATACTACCGATCAAGACGGAAATACAGTAACCCTTTCCAGCTTACGCGGAAAGAAAGTTGTTCTCTACTTCTATCCGAAGGATATGACTCCGGGCTGTACAGCAGAATCTTGCAATCTTCGCGACAACTACAAAGCACTTCAAAAGGCAGGTTTCGAAGTCTTTGGAATCAGTTCCGATGACGAGAAATCTCACAAAAAATTTATTGCCAAAGAAAAAATTCCGTTTCAACTGCTGGCTGATGTCGATAAATCGGTCCACCACCTCTATGGAACGTGGATAGAAAAATCAATGTATGGAAGAAAATACATGGGTACAGCACGTGTCACATATATCATCGATGAAAAAGGAATCATTTCCGAAGTGATTGAAAAGGTGGATACCAAAAATCACGCAGAACAAATATTGAGTGGTGGTAAAACGTTTGCCTCAATAAAACCTGTTAAAGTAAAAAAGGCTGCGGTAAAGAAAGTGGCCAAACCAGCAAAGAGGCAGCGAAAAAAGTGAGGAAAAAGTAACTATTCGTTTTCCCACCCCATCGTTCTTTTTACGGCCTTCTGCCAACCTTTGTATAGCTGTTTACGCGTTATTTCCTCCATCTGCGGCATAAATCTTTTTTGAATTTTTCTGTTCTTCACAATGTCTTCTTTCCTCCACAAACCGATTTGGATACCGGCCAGATAGGCTGCGCCCTGAGCGGTTGATTCAATTACTTCTGGGCGTTCTACCTCAGCACCTAAAATGTCCGCTTGAAATTGCATGAGAATATTGTTCGCACAAGCACCGCCATCTACTTTTAAACTCGCCAATTTTAAACCGGCATCTTCCTGCATGGCGTTGAGTATATCTTTTGTTTGATAGGCCATCGACTCCAGGGTAGCTTTGATGATATGATCCTTTCCAGTGTCGCGTGTCAATCCAAAGATGGCACCGCGCGCATACATATCCCAATAAGGCGCACCCAATCCGGCAAATGCAGGAACCACGTACACTTCGTTTGAGCCTAAGGCTTTCATAGCGAAATATTCGGAGTCTTTCGATTGATCAATTAAATGCAAACTATCTCGCAGCCATTGCACTGCTGCACCTGCAATAAACACGCTGCCCTCCAAGGCGTATTCTACTTTTCCGTCCAGACCCCAGGCTATGGTGGTAATCAATCCAGTTTTAGAAAGTTGAATTTTTGATCCGGTATTCATCAACATGAAACAGCCCGTACCGTATGTGTTCTTAGCCATACCCGGCTCAAAACACGCTTGACCGAAAAGTGCCGCTTGCTGGTCGCCAGCTACTCCTGCAATCGGAATTTCAATACCATTTAAGTTCCAAGTTCCAAAAGCAGCTGCAGAAGGTTTTACTTCCGGCAAAAGTGATTTTGGAATGGTCAATTCTTGCAACAATTTTTCATCCCATTTTAAATCCCGAATGTTGTACGCCATGGTGCGCGATGCATTCGAATAATCCGTGACATGACTATTACCATTGGTCAACTTCCAAATCAGCCATGAATCAATCGTACCAAATGCCAATTCCCCTCTATCTGCTTTTTGTCTGGCACCATCAACATTATCTAAAATCCATTTGATCTTTGTGCCTGAGAAATAGGAGTCGATGACAAGCCCAGTTTTTTCCCTCACATAATCAGTAAGACCGTTTGACTTTAACTCTTCGCAAATAGAGGCCGTACGTTTGTCCTGCCAAACAATGGCGTTGTAGACAGGTTCTCCGGTCTTTCGATCCCAGATAACGGTGGTCTCTCGCTGGTTGGTAATACCAATGGCCGCAATTGACTTGGCATCTACACTGTTATCTACAATCAATTTATGCAACACGGTCTGTTGCGTATTCCATATTTCATCTGCGTTATGCTCGACCCACCCCGACTGCGGAAAAATCTGGGTGAACTCTTGCTGGGTCATTCCTACGATGGAACCGTTTTCATCAAACAATACAGCACGAGAGCTGGTAGTGCCTTGATCGAGAGCAATGATGAATTTTGACATAGAGAGCAGGTATTAAGTAGTAAGACAAAAGACGTAAGACAGTTTTGGTGGAAAACTATACGAACAGCGTTCGGTAAAGCAAAGCTCCAAGAATCCCACCAATGACTGGACCAATCACAGGTATCCAAGCGTAACTCCAATCAGATTTTCCTTTGCCATGTATCGGCAAAACAAAATGAGCTATCCGTGGGCCTAAATCACGCGCAGGATTAATCGCAAAACCGGTCGTTCCTCCAAGGCTTAAGCCAATGGAGATAATCAAAAGACCGACTACGATTGGATTCAATCCTTTCGTAAATTCATTGGCACCGATAAACAACAAAGCCATGATCAACACCATGGTTGCAATGATTTCACTAATCAAATTGGTAAACGTATTGCGAATGGCAGGTGCATTGCAAAATACACCCAGTTTTGCTGCAGGATCAACCGTCTCTTTCCAGTGTGGCAAGTAATGCAGCCATACCAGCGTGGCACCAACTAGTGCTCCGATAAACTGCGCTACGATATAGCCAACCACCAAACTTGAAGCAAAACTTCCGTTGATTGCGAGCGCGATGGTAACGGCTGGATTGAGGTGCGCGCCACTAATACTGCCAACAGCATAAATCGCAAGCATCACCGCGAGTCCCCATCCGATAGCAATCATGAGCCATCCTCCATTTTCGGACTTTGACTTTTTCAATGACACAGCCGCATTTACTCCACCTCCCAAAAGAATCAATAATAGGGTTCCAAAAAATTCCGCTACGTAGGGACTCATACAAATCAGTTTAGGTTAGATTTAGAACTAATGACCTGAAGATGTCAGTTGCACTTCTTGATCGGTCGGTTTTGCTTTGATCAACAGCGTTGCGAGCGCTGCCAGCAACAACAGCACTCCGGCAAACAAAACAGCATGACTACTATTGTTTCCCAAGAAATTCTTCAGCACGTAACCAAAAGTCACCGTTTGTAAAATCATAGGCACCACAATCATCATGTTGATAATACCCATGTACACTCCGTATCGCTCTTTAGGAATATTCCCCACTACCAACAGATAAGGAATTCCCATCATGCTGGCCCAACCAATGCCGAATCCAGTGATGGCAGGAAAAAGCAAATACTTGTTTCCAATGAATGGAAAAAGTAAGAAACCTAAAGCCGCTAGCACCAAGCATGTGAAGTGTACCATTTTAGCCGATGATTTCTTGACGAAATAAACCAATGCAAATGCGGATAGAAACGTAACAATGTTGTACCAACCATTGACAAGCCCAGTCCAACTTACTGCTTCGTCATACAAAGGGTTGTTGACGGTTTCGGTTGTTTTCCAAACAGACAACGCAATGCTCTTAGATGCATTCTGCCAATAGCAAAACAAAGCATACCATTGAAAAAGATACACCAACGCCAACTGCCACATCACAGTGGGCATTTCCAAAATAGCTTCCACAATCTCTATATTCTGCGCAAAGAGAATTTTAGTAGTAGAATTATTTTTAACTGCATCCAGTACTTTTCTAAACAACGATTTATAAAAGAGAGACGGTATGAATAATAAAATCATCATGGCATACGCGATCACAGATGTAATCACTGAAATGAAAAATTGCCAAACTAAATGCGGTTGCCCCAGATTCTTCCTTTCTATCTCATCAATCTCTTGTTGGGTGGGCGGAATCTCAGGGGTTGTATGCATGCTCCACCAAATCGTGCCTATCGAACAAACCGCTCCTAAAAAGAATGATGCGAATACCCAATTGGGAATGGCGCCTGTTCTGCCAATAATCAGCAGGGGAAAAACAAATAGCGAAACATTTGCAAGTGTTTGGCCAAGACCCGTAAAAAAGCTCTGTGTCTGAAAACCTGTAGGACGTTGTTCGTCATTCAACTTATCAGCAATAAAGGCACGATAAGGTTCCATTGCAGTGTTGTTACCAACATCCAAAATCCAAAGCAACCCAGCCGCCATCCATAGTGCGCTGCTAAAGGGGAAAAAGAAAAGGCAAATACTACAGAGCATTGCCCCGATAAAAAAATAGGGCTTGCGCCTGCCAAATCGAGGGCTCCACGTTTTGTCACTTAAAGCACCGATAATCGGCTGTATCAATAAACCTGTAACGGGTCCTGCCAAATTCAGGAGCGGAATCTCATCTGGGCTAGCCCCTAAAAAATCATATATGGGGTTGACAGCGCTCTGCTGCAAGCCAAAGCTATATTGGATGCCAAAGAACCACACGTTCATATTGATGATCTGCGAGAAGGTGAGTTGGGGTTTGGGGATGTTCATTTAGATTTCGTTAACCGATTAAAGTTGACGAAAGGAAATGGAACAAACAAGCGATGTTTGACCAAACCGGGT
>JABFSY010000102.1 GCA_013140395.1 Cyclobacteriaceae bacterium | reverse complement strand
TCCGCAGTGAGCGTAGGAAAATACTGCATTGGGAAGATGTTTACGGTATCACTAAGAGGACGAGTGTCGTACCTCCATTGTTCATTTTGGTGTAACAGCGCATAGTCGCATTGTGATCGCCAGACCTTTACTTGTTCTAACTTGGCTTTATCGAATTTCTCCAATGCCAAAAACCGATCGAGATAGGGTATCGCCAAAGCATATTGACCCTGCTTCAAATACGTTTCGCCTAGAATAAAAGAATACGATTTTTCTTTGACCAAATCGCGAGTGAGGCTTGCCCCTTTCTCAAAACTTTTGACAGATAGTGCCAGCTCACCAGAACTACGATAGGTAAGCCCCAGTCGATAGTAGGCTTCCTCAAATTTGTTATCCTTCGCGATTGCCTGGTTCAATAATGCAATAGCCTGTGCCAGTTGACCGCGAACCCTAAAGTTATCCGACTGCAAATAGTACTCGATGGCCTTTTTCGACTTTGTACTTAACGGAGGTTGTGCCTGGCCTGCCAATGAAAACAATAAGAAAAGACTTGCTATTAATTTCATTTCTAAATTTCAATTTGTGAAACCGGGATTTCCGGCCCCTTAAAGCCCAACATTGAATTGATCAACTTTACTTTTTCAAAGTTAGTTATATCCGATAACGAAATTTGAGCAGTTTTAATCCTTCGCTGATCGATTAAAATTTGTCGCATAGTGCCATTGAGTAAATAAGAGGTTGGTGTGATCCAAGTGGCTCCATCGAAAAAAACCAAATTGGCATACGAGGCATCCGTTATCAGATTATTTTCCACGATTATTATTTCATCGTGTAGTCCTCTCTGATTGTACAATTCTAGTAGCTGGTCCCTTGCTTCAAATTTGTAGGCGTATTCAATAGAATGAGCGTACACTACCTTCAATGAACGGACAGGTTTGATCGTATAGGGCAAAAACTCCACTGATGAAATAGTTTTGTCATAAACAATCCGACATTTAAAAAGTCCTTCTGTCAAAAACGATTGGCGTGCGAGATATTCTTTTAAATGGATAGTACCTTCTTGTTCAAAGAATTTTTTGATAGTCCAATCCATTCTCTGTTGGTGATAGTCCAGATGGAAGAATTGTCCATCCAACAGTTTTATTGTCTCAATAAACCGGTACATAAATCTTATCTACAGCTTCCTGATACTCTGCTTTTCCGTTGCTCTGCGTGGTGATTCCTCCTCCACTCCTGAAAAACAAATCATTTCCTGTTTTTTCAATGTATCGAATCATTACACCCGAATCCAAATTAACACCATCAAAAAAACCAACTATTCCTGTGTAATAGCCTCTACTCTCGCCCTCTACTTCTCGTATAATCTGACATGTTTTTACTTTGGGAGCCCCACTTACCGAACCGGCCGGCAAAAGCGAAAACAGGATATCTCCCAAATGTGATGAATAATCGGGGGGCAAATCTCCTTGTATCGCTGAACTTACTTGAAGCAAGTTTTTGCCGTTTGTTTTGACTTCTTCAACATAGCGAAACCGTTCCACCTTGACCGAAGAAGCAACACTACTCAAGTCGTTTCGTAACAAGTCTACAATCGTGACATGTTCAGCCAATTCTTTCTGGTCTGCCAAGATTTTTTCTTTTGCATGGGGTATCGTTGCATCAATCGTTCCCTTCATTGGGAATGCAAAGATTTTTTGATTTTTTATTTGGATAAATGTTTCGGGAGAGAAAACGAGGAATTCTTCTTTGTACCAGATCTTGTACCGCGCATTGCCAAGGTAGAATAGTTCGTGTAGAGTATGATTGGTATGAATCTTTGTTTTGATGGTCAGGTTCGTTACAAAAGAATCCCCCCGCTGGAGGTAATGCATCACTCTATAGAATTTAGACTCATAGTCGCTATTCAAACTGGTTTCAATCTCTAACTTCAATCTTTCATTTTTTTCTATTTTGTGGTTAGGAGTATTTGAAAATCCGTTGATCTCAAAAAGCAACTCATCCGAATTTATTTCGTTAATCCGCCAGGCTTTCGGCCTTTGCATTTCAAAATCGATAAAAAACAAAAAAGGGACTTTATTATGTCCCCAATCGTTTAGCTTTTCTTTAAAATTCTTTAGATCCATTTTCCCTTGTTCTTGCTCAGGGTATATTCATATATTTATGAACCTGCAAAGAAATCTTCCATTTAGGATTGCGCTTAACATATTCAATAATCAAAGGCAACATTTCATTTTCTTTCGACCACTCGGGCTGCAAATACAAAAAACACGAAGAAGAAACTTTAGCTGCAAATTCTTCCGCAAAGTCAAAATCAGATTTGTGAAAAATAACCACTTTCAATTCATGGGCATGCCCGAAAATAGAGGGATGAGGACCCTTGAATTTCTTTGGTGAGAAACAAATCCAATCCCAAGTTCCCGTTAATGGATAGACACCCGATGTCTCAATGTGTGTGTTTAGCCCTACCTGTTTTATTTCACTTGTCAAACATTCCAAATTATGCATGGCGGGTTCGCCTCCAGTAACTACTACAACCTGGCTTCCACTTTCCTTGGCTTTTTGTGCCAGTACGGAAACAGGCAATTTCGGATGAGCATTCACATCCCAACTTTCTTTTACATCGCACCACACACAGCCCACATCGCATCCTCCCAAACGAATAAAATAAGCGGCAGTACCTTGATAGAATCCCTCTCCCTGAATGGTATAGAAGTCTTCCATTACGGGAAGTTCGAAATTCAAAATTTTAGGTTCAAGGTTTGCTGGCGAGCTCATAGTCACATCCAATCTTGAACATTGAATTTTGAATTCATTAGGGATTAAGATTTTCGCACGCCTTCAGCGTGTTCATCAGCAAGGAAGCGATGGTCATCGGTCCTACGCCACCCGGAACAGGTGTAATAAAAGAAGTTTTGGGAGCGACTTCTTTGAATTCCACATCGCCTTTCAAACTATACCCATTTTTATATTGCGCGCCTCCCACTCTCGTAGTACCAACATCAATAACAACAGCCCCTTCCTTTACCATGTTGGCTGTAATGAGTCCTGGCTTACCCACTGCGACTACTAGAATATCTGCTTGCCTTGTCCAGGCGGCCAAGTCTTCTGTGTATTTATGGCAGATGGTAACTGTTGCTCTGCCCTGCTCAACCAACATCATACTCAATGGCGCACCCACTAACCTGCTTGCGCCAACAATTACGCAATTCTTTCCCTCTGTTTCAATGCTATATCTGCGTAGCAACTCCATTACTCCAAATGGCGTAGCCGGCATCAACAATGGATTTTTTGAAATAATGCTTCCAAAGTTATGATTGGTAAACCCATCCACGTCTTTGTCTGATCGGATTTTTTCAGTGACGCGCTCTACAGAAATGTGAGCCGGCAGTGGAAGCTGAACGATAAAGCCATCTACATCTTGATCTTTGTTTACCTGATCAATGTGCTTCATCAGTTTGTCTTCTGCAATGGTATCTGCAAAGCGCATCATGGTGTAATGAAAACCCACTTCTTTGCATGCCTTGACTTTGTGATCTACATACGTTTGACTTGCACCGTCATCGCCTACTAAAATAATAGCGAGGTGAGGGATCTTTTTATTTGAATTTTTACGCTCTGCTACTTTAACAGAAATTTCCGTTTTTATATCAGCCGATATTTTCTTTCCATCGATAAGCGTGTAGGTGGTTGTCTCAGTCATTGCAAAGAATTCTTTATCTGGTCTTTAAACATTCATGGTCGACCCATTTTCAAATCATCGAATTGTCAAATTCTCGAATTACTATTAATCAATCTTCAACACAGCCATAAAAGCCTCTTGTGGAATTTCCACGTTACCTACCTGGCGCATCCGCTTCTTTCCTTTCTTCTGCTTTTCCAGCAGCTTGCGCTTTCGCGAAATATCACCACCATAACATTTCGCAATCACATTTTTGCGAATGGCGCTAATCGTTTCACGTGCTATAATTTTCTGTCCAATACTTGCCTGAATCGCAATCTCAAACATCTGGCGCGGTATCAACTCTTTTAATTTTTCACATAATTTCCGGCCCCATTCATACGATTTGCCGCGATGAACGATAGCCGAAAGCGCATCCACTTTATCACCATTGAGCATCACATCCAACTTCACCATATCGCTTTCACGGAAGCCAATCAATTGATAATCCAATGAGGCATACCCTCTGGAGATAGACTTTAGCTTGTCGAAGAAATCAAATACGATTTCTGACAATGGCATTTCAAAGGTGAGTTCCACTCTGTCGGCAGTGAGGTATACCTGATTTTTTATAATGCCTCGCTTATCCATACATAAACCGATGATGGCACCAATAAATTCTGATTTACTGATGATTTGTGCGGAGATGTACGGTTCTTCAATATAATCCATTGTTGTCGGGTCAGGCATCTCGGAAGGCGCGTTGATCTCAATCATTTTGCCATTTGTGAGCATTGCCTTAAATTGAACGGACGGCACAGTGGTGATCACCGTCATGTTGAATTCTCGTTCTAACCGTTCCTGAATGATTTCCATGTGCAACATACCCAGGAAACCGCATCGAAACCCAAAACCAAGTGCAGCGGATGTTTCGGGTTCCCACACCAATGAAGCATCGTTCAATTGTAGTTTTTCCATAGAACTACGCAGCTCTTCGAACTCGATCGTATCTACCGGATAGATTCCGGCAAAAACCATTGGTTTTACATCCTCGTAACCCTGCAACGCCTCTCCCGGATTCGCCACCAATGTGATGGTGTCTCCTACTTTCACTTCTTTGGCCACTTTAATTCCAGAAATAAGATAACCCACATTGCCCGCACTGATTTCCTGGCGTGGGTGCTTGTCCAATTTCAACACACCAATTTCATCCGCACCGTATTCCTTGCCGGCATTCACAAAACGAAGTTGATCGTTCTTGCGCATCGTGCCATTAAACACCCGATAGTAGACTTCGATCCCTCTAAATGAATTAAAGACAAGATCAAAAATCATCGCTTGCAATGGCGCTTTGGGGTCACCCTTGGGAGCTGGCACACGTCTGATCACTGCTGCCAGAATATCCTCAATCCCCTTTCCTTCTTTCGCACTTGCCTTCAAAACTGATTCGCGATCACAGCCAATCAAATCAACAATTTGATCAGTGACCTCCTCGGGCATAGCGGCCGGCAAATCAATTTTGTTTAGGATCGGAATGATCTCAAGGTTATGATCTAAAGCGAGGTATAAATTTGAAATGGTCTGTGCCTGAATACCCTGTGCTGCATCAACAATCAATAGCGCACCTTCACAAGCTGCGATCGACCTAGAAACTTCGTAGGAAAAATCTACGTGACCGGGTGTATCTATCAGGTTGAGCGTATACTCCACACCTTCAAACTTATAATTCATTTGAATCGCGTGCGACTTTATGGTAATCCCTTTCTCCCGCTCAAGGTCCATGTTATCTAGCACTTGAGCGTGCATTTGCCGATTGGTAAGGGTACCAGTAAACTCTAAAAGCCTGTCCGCAAGGGTGCTTTTGCCATGATCGATATGTGCGATGATGCAAAAATTGCGGATATTCTCCATTCCCGTCATTCTTTCAAGATTTTTAAAAGGCAAAGGTAAGGATAAAATGATGTGTTGGGAAGGTGAAAAACGGGTTGATTTTTCTTTTTTTGTGAGATAGTCAATTTAGTAACTTACGTTCTTATGAGATACCAAGACATTAACCCAGCGTTGTTTGTTTCCAATCGAAAGCAATTAGCAAAAGCACTAAAGCCTGCTTCGTTGGCACTGTTTAACTCCAACGATTCGATGCCTACAAATGCAGACGGGCATCTTCCGTTTCGGCAAAACAATGATCTTTTCTATTTGACTGGTGTTGATCAAGAGAACAGCATTCTGGTGATCTGCCCGGACTTCCCTGACAAAAAATACAGAGAAGTCTTATTTGTGCAAGAAACGAATGAACAGATAGCTACTTGGGAAGGGCACAAATTAACGAAAGAAGAAGCGCGCAAATTGACGGGTATTGAAACGGTAATGTGGTCTTCCGAATTCAGTAAACTATTCCGACACATGATGACAATGGGAGGCGTTGAGAACGTTTACTTGAATACGAACGAACACTATCGGGCCGAAATCAAAGTGGGAACTCGTGATGCCCGATTTATTGAATGGTGTCAAAAACATTACCCCCTACACCGCTACGAACGCATTGCTCCGATCATCAGCCGGCTAAGAAGCATCAAATCAAAAATTGAAATTGATTTGATGCAAGTGGCCTGTGATATCACCGAGGCCGCCTATCGGAGGGTCTTACGGTTTGTAAAGCCGGGAGTAAAGGAATACGAAATAGAGGCAGAATACGCACATGAGTTCTTACGAAATGGGTCAAGAGGCTTCGCCTACACGCCCATTGTTGCTTCGGGTGCTAACTCATGCGTGTTGCACTACATTGAAAATGATAAAGTGTGTAAAGACGGAGACATTCTTTTATTAGATGTAGGTGCAGAATACGCTAACTACAACGCAGATTTAACACGGAGTATTCCTGTAAATGGAAAATACACAAAGCGACAGAAAGATGTTTACAATGCAGTCCTTCGAGTACAAAAGGCAGCTATCAAAATGTTGCGACCAGGAGTGCTTTATTTCGAGTTCCATAAAGAAATTCAACAATTGATTGAAAAAGAGTTGGTCGAGTTAAAATTGATCAGTAAAACAGATATCAAAAATCAACACCCCGAAAGGCCAGTCTTTCAAAAATACTTTATGCATGGCACCTCTCACATGCTTGGTTTAGACGTACATGATGTCGGAAACATGTACGCTAAAATTCAAGTAGGTCAGGTATGGACGGTAGAGCCAGGTATTTACATCAAAGAGGAAGGACTGGGTATCCGAATTGAAAACAACATTGTGATTGGCAAGGATAAGAACTTTGACCTGATGAAGAACATTCCGATTGAAGTGGAAGAAATTGAAGAACTGATGAATTGATTTGTTAATTTGAAAATCCGTTGATTTGAAAATGTAAGGGCGATGTGTAAAAAATTGATTACGATTATTTTATTAATCACCTGTGGAACGTTGGCGCTCGCCCATGAGTTCTGGCTGTTGCCAAGAAAGTACCGCTTAGCGGTCGGGGAAGAATTGAAATTCAACCTGATGGTGGGTGAAAACTTTGAGGGTGAGCCGTGGGATCTGAAAAAACACAAAGTAGAAAAGCTTGAGTTACATTCGGGTGCAAAAGTCACCGATATTAAGAAACTAGTAAAGCCGGAAGCACGTGATAAAGTGACTCTTAAAATGCTAGAAGAGGGAACACAACTCATTACCATGAAGAGCAATTTTGCTTTTATTGAGTTAGAGGCAGAGAAATTCAATGCTTATTTAAAGGAAGATGGCTTGGAGAATATTTACGAACTACGCGAGAAAAATAATGAGCTGAACAAATCAAGCAAGGAATTCTATGGGCGTTTTGTCAAGCTGTTGGTACAAACGGGCGACAAAGTAACTGATACGTATAAAAAGAAAATTGGCACACCGGTAGAAATCATCCCTAACAAAAATCCTTACGCAATTAAATCGGGCGACTATCTATCTTGTTTAATACTGGTGAATGGGAAACCTGCGATCAATCAACTGGTGAAAGTTTGGAATAAAATCGGCAACACAACTTTTTTACAAAACATGTATACCGAGAAAGATGGCAACATAACATTTCCATTAAACTCCAAAGGCCCTTGGATGGTGAGCACAGTCAAGATGATTCCATCAGAAAAACCAGGTGCTGATTACCAAAGTATGTGGAGTAGTCTAGTTTTTGAAATCCAATAATAGCAAAATGAGTAGTCAACTAATATCATCTGATCAGGCACCCGAGCCAGTGGGCGCTTACCCTCACGCACGCAAAGTAGGCAACTTACTTTTTTTGTCGGGCGTTGGCCCTCGTCAAAAAGGATCCAAAGAAATCCCTGGTGTAACGTTAGATTCAACCGGAGCTATTGCTGCTTACGACATTGAGGTGCAATGCCATTCCGTATTTAAAAATGTAAAATTGATTCTAGAGGCATCCGGGTCGCGGTGGGAAGATCTGATTGATGTAACCGTTTATCTCACCAACATGAAAAGAGACTTTCCGATTTTCAATAAAATTTATGCGTCCTATTTTCCTGACAAAGCAACACAACCTTGTCGCACAACTGTAGAAATAAATGCGTTGCCCACTCCTATTGCAATTGAGTTAAAATGTATCGCGATTGTAGGTTTATGAGTATCCCTTCTCAGTTCCTAACTATTGTTATCGGTGGCCAATTACCATCAAGTGGAGTTTTAGAAATTTCCCACACGAGCTTCTTGTTGTAGAATATTTTATCGGGGATATGAGTACCAAACCTTGACCCTTCAAAGGTATATGTAGCCGTATCAATTTTGGTAGGGCTCAAGTAAATATATGTTTCCAATGGCAATACCGCGGCCTTGGTAGGGATCGCCAACTCAATATAGTTGAACCCGGTCTGATCATCGATAAAAATACCTACACTATCAACACCATCTTGGTTGTACGACTTCAATTTGATTACACCTCGCTCCTCAACTTTACTGATAACCCTTAAGTCCTTTTCTTTATAGGCGTTTGGCGTTCTTGAATTCAATAAATCAGCACCACTCGAGGTTTTATAAAATGTGGATATAACAATACTGGCACGAGGTGGCATGGGTGAGTTTTCGCATGCGCAAATTGATAGGAGGAATACCAACGAAAATGACGACAAAATCGGCTTACAAAATAACGTGCGATTCAAATTCGTTTTCATAAATTTTTTTTTAATACGACAATCGGATCTAATTGGGTGTAATATATGCTACAATATAATTCGCATGATTATAGTTATTGTCCCAGCCTAGAACTTGATAACTGGATTGAAATACATTTTGGGCATACCAATCGTTTGGTTGACTTCCTGT
>JABFSY010000038.1 GCA_013140395.1 Cyclobacteriaceae bacterium | reverse complement strand
ATCTTTCGCTGCTTGTTCCGGTCGACTATGCTTCATGAAAGTCTCTCCCATTAAAAAGCCTTCATACCCATGCTCTCTTAGTTCCACAATAGCTGCGGGCGAATCAATGCCGCTTTCAGAAACCAATACTTTTCCTTTCGGCATCAAAGGGGCTATTTTTTTTGAAATGTCTAATGATACTTCAAATGTTTTTAAATCTCGATTGTTCACACCTATAAGATCAACTTCCGCTTCCTGATTGGATGTCAACTCTTCTGCCGCATGTACTTCCATCAAAATCTCCAGCCCCAATGATTTCGCAAATAGCGCCAGCTCATTTAATCGTTTAACGGGCAGCGCTGCCGCAATTAACAAGATCGCATCCGCACCAATTGATTTTGCTTCCACTATCTGGTATTCATCCACCACAAAATCTTTTCGAAGAATCGGGCAAAAATTAAATTTCCTCGCCACCGTCAAGTCGTCACTACTGCCACCAAAAAACTCTTTGTCCGTAAGTATTGAAAGAGCGGACGCACCTGCTTGCATATACCCAATAGAAGTTCGCTCGATAGAAACAGAAGCGTTTATTATTCCCTTCGAAGGGGATTTACGCTTGATCTCCGCGATGATTCCTGACTTATCTTTTCGCTGAACATACTTCTTCAATGAAACAGTGGGCGAAGAAAAGAAAATACTTTGCTCCAACAACTTCACCGGATACAGACTTTTCCGTTCGGCCACTTCCTTATGTTTCTGTTCAATAATTTTATCCAGGATACTCATATTCATTTATATTAAAGCAAAGAAACCTTTGATCAATCTCCTGCTTAACTCCCTAACAACTTTTTAAAACAAACCAATGCAGCTCTTGATTCTAATGCTTGTCTGGCTTTTGCCAAAGCAGAAACCAACCCTTCCTTTTGATACCCACAAAATAGTGCCATTCCTGCGTTTGCAATCACAGCCGAATTTTGTGCTTCGGTACCATTGCCTTCCAGAATAGCCATAAATATTTTAGCAGATGCTTCCACCGTATCTCCTCCTTTTAATTCATCAGATCGCAAATGCGGCAAATTCAAATCTTGTGGTTCAGCCAGTACTTCTCCCCCATTGTAAAAATATTTGAATGCCCCAGTGAGCGAAACTTCATCATACCCATCCAATGAATGAAGAATCACAAAGTCTTTGTTTGTCTGTTGATAGAGATAGCCATACTGCCTTGCTAACTCCAGACTAAACACACCAACCAATTGCCTTTTTGGAAACGCTGGGTTTACCATGGGGCCGAGCATGTTAAAAAATGTTTTTACTCCAAGTTCCTTACGAATAGGCGCTACATTTTTCATGGCCGGATGAAACAAAGGCGCGTGCATAAAACAAATATTCGCCCGATCTATACTTCTCTTGAGTTCATCAATGTTGTTCGTGAATTTATAGCCAAAATATTCCAACACATTGGAAGAACCGGATACCGAACTTACGCCATAATTACCGTGCTTAGCCACAGGTTGGCCTGCTGCGGCAACTACAAAAGAGCTAAGCGTAGAAATGTTAAACGTATTCTTGCTATCGCCACCTGTACCACATACATCCATCACGGGCAAATCCAACTTCACCGGGATGCAAAGTTCCAACATAGCATCCCGAAAACCCTGTAGTTCATCGATGGTAATGCTGCGCATCATATAGACGGTCATAAAGGCCGAAGTCTGACTTGCATTAAATTTACCGGAAGCGAGATCTACCAAAACCTGCTTGGCCGTTTCCTTACTCAACGAGCGATGTTCAATCAATTCATTCAAAATCTCTTTCATACTTACAACGTCAACCAGTTTTTGATCATCAACTGCCCATGTTCTGTCATAATTGATTCTGGATGGAATTGAACACCCCGAACGTCAAATTGTTTATGCGCAATTGCCATCACCAACCCATCCTTGTTCGTGGCTGTAACAGTAAGTTCGTTTGGAATATGATCGGCTTTCACTGCCCATGAGTGATAATGGCAGGCTTGAAAAGAAGTCGGGATTCCGTGAAAAAGTTTCTCCGATGGATCCACGACTTCAATAGCAGAAGTAACGCCATGCAAAACACTTGGAATATTAAAGAGCTCTCCACCAAAAACCTCTGCAATACCTTGGTGACCCAGGCAAACCCCCAAAATACTTTTGGTGGACGCATAGGTTTTAATCACTTCTTTCATGATCCCTGCCTCTTCTGGTACTCCTGGGCCGGGAGACAAAAGTATTTTGTCGTATTTACTTACCTCCCCCACCGATATCTTATCATTTCTAATAATGTCCATCGGATATCCCAATTCGCGAATGATGTGAACCAGGTTGTAGGTAAAGGAATCGTAATTATCTAAGATGAGTATCTTCATAACTAAATTTGTTCGGCCATCTTAACGGCTTTTCGTAATGCTTCCACTTTATTGTTAACTTCTTGCAATTCACTTTCCGGGTTCGACTTGGCCACCACGCCTGCGCCCGCTTGAAAAATCAATTTGTTCGCTCTGCTTAAAAAGGTGCGTATCATAATCGCCATGTTTACATCTCCATTGAATCCAATAAAACCAATGGCCCCTCCATAAAAACCTCGATTCACATTTTCATATTGATAGATCAACTTCATAGCCATTGGCTTTGGCGCACCAGATAAGGTCCCGGCCGGAAACG
>JABFSY010000380.1 GCA_013140395.1 Cyclobacteriaceae bacterium | reverse complement strand
CCGTTAGTTGAACAGAAGCCTCATTTTCGGAATTGTTGATAATGACTAGTGCGGTATTCGCCTCCACACGCACGCGAACTGACTCACCCGGCTGCACCAACTGACCCGAATGTCTGCCACCGGCAATTGGCGCACGGTGTATCTCCACTTCTTTGTCGGACACATTCTTGAGTTTTACCCGAAAGGAATTGTGAGGATTGTTGCCTAGCAAAAATCGCTCATTGGATTTTATTGTAGTGGTCGAGTGAAGTGCACATGACTGCATTAACAATGTCGTTGCAGCCAAAAAAAGGGCTGCGCTTTTAGATAATTTTATCATAATTGTTTCTTGTTTTTAATGAAACAAAGATGATCCTTAGCCATGTAACAAGATGTAAAAGGTAGTAATTGATTGTACAATGTCGCAGTTGCCAGAGCGGGATAAAACTCACAATGAACAGTTAGTCATTCTTTCGGCTGCCGCTTTCCCATTCTTTCCAGTCGTTTCGTATCCCAAATTTCAAATCGGATACGGATGTTCCATTCAAAGCCACTCAAACCAAGGGGTGCATTATCGTTGGTTGGGTAATCTGTCTTGTACCGAGACAATAGATTGAGTCGGTAGCCACCGGAAGCTCCTACATAAAAATCATACACCCAAACACGAAACTTGCGTTCGATGCCCATTCCACCATTTAGAAACAGATACCACGTTGACCACGTTTTTGAATCGGGACTTGCCAAGGTAGCCACACTGCTGGCAAATGACTGCCGCACAATGTTATCATACAAAGTCAGCTCACTATAGCCAAAGCCTTCTGTGAGAAAAGGATAAATCAACCATTTGGGATGTTTCACCAAGTCAAAGTTACCGCCCAATTGCAGTTCCCAGTTTCTCAATCGAACGTCTTTTGTTCTCGCCACGTCTAAAACACCGGGAGTTGATTGCATAAAGGATAATGCTAAGTGACCATATGAATTGTTTTTAATCCCCTGCTTGGTTATCCCGTAGGTCACTCCACCATAAAAGTCTCGTAATGCGGGATATCCAAGATTCGACAAGGTCGAATTAAGTTTTGCGAAATCGCCATGAATAACCCCCGCATGAGAATAAAAACCCAATTGTTTTTTCTGTTTGGTCGAATCACTCTGAGCTAGGCCAATTTGCCCAGCGCAAAGAAGCAAGAAAAACAAAATCCTAGCATTCATAACTAAATGTAAAAAGGAAAACACATTTGGACAAGACTTTTATCGACATGTTAGCTTTACTGCCCAAAGCTCAATTCAACCCAAACCTGACAATGAAAATCACCAACTGGATTTTCGTAGTTAAGAGATAAGTTAATGATCTTCTTTCGTCAATGATATAATGGAAAACTGTAATGCAAAATCCGGGTTTAAGACTAAACACCGCAACTTCCCTAATTGACACTGATTCTGTTCTTTCTTTTACATGTCCGAACTTTGATAAAACTTACATGGCTCAGCTTTTTTACGAACTGAGATGAGGAGATTTGAGAGTAAGCCGTAACATTGTAGCTATTGTGGAGCGGATCAGAATACTGAAAATTCAAGAAAAAGAAATTGTAGTCATTGATTACTCCAATTTAAATGAAGCTGCTATGATTCAATTAGCTATTCAGGCAAAGGTTGAAATCATGAAAACCCCAGCACCTAAACTAATCATTAGTTCTTTTGTGAATACGTTTGCGACACCTGCTTTCCTTCGGCATATGGAGCGAGAATCGGTAGAAATCAAACCGTTCATTGCGCGTAATGCATTAGTCGGTTTGAACAAACCCAAGATGATGATATTGAAAGGATTTAATCTTTTACTCGACACTGACTTTCGTGCGTTTTCAACGGAATGTGAAGCGATTGAGTATCTCATAGAGGAACCCGTTATTGAAAAGCTTGAGCCGATTTTCAAGCGATAATAACTTACAAAACCTGGATGTTCTCGAAACAAGCTACTACTTTTTCAAAGGCTGCCATTTAAAGTAAGTCAAACTTCTCCAAACCCACTCTACCGGACCATATTGAAAATTGGCAAGCCACCACTTACTGAATAGAATTTGAAATACAAATACGATCAGTGCAGTCAATGTCCATGCGGTGGCACCATATTCACCTAATAAATCAAAGCCAAAAGAAAATAGAAGGGTGGTTCCGATCAGCGCTTGTGTCAAATAAGTAGTGAGCCCCATCCGGCCAAGTTCGTAGAAATTCATGAGACGAGCTCTCCATTTCTCCTTTTGAAAAAGAGTTACAACAATCCCAACATAAATAGCTGCTAACGCAGCATTGAAAATATCATATACAGAACCACCTAGTAAAAATTGCAAGGACTGAGTCATCTCTACTTTAGCAATAAAAATAATGGCCGCCAGCATGCCAGCAAAAACAACACATCCCAGAAGTGTCCATAGTCCATATCGAATCAACTTTTTAAAATAGGCTGGGTTTTCAAAAACCCTTTTCCGCCCTGCATACAATCCAAGCAAAAATAGTCCGAGCGTTATGTACAGCCGCCCTGAAACAATCTGCATGTCAAACTTGCCTTTGAATTCATAAAAATTGGCGCGAAGAATTTCCAAATAAGTTCCTGATTTGAGTGTGTTATAGTAAGTCTCTAATGCCTTTTGGTCAGGATTAAAAAAGGAAGCAGCCGATGAAGAAGGG
>JABFSY010000501.1 GCA_013140395.1 Cyclobacteriaceae bacterium | reverse complement strand
GGGTGAAGGAAGAACGATTTGTAGACGTACTAGAACGAGTTAAGAGTACATCAAACAAAAACCGCTTTGGCATCGCGGGATTCTCATTCACGGAAGAAAGGAAAGGCTTCATGAAGTTCTCACCTTCGTATATGGCCGACATTGCGGTGCTCGTCTCCACTCCTGATATCCCCATTGTTAGGTCGAAGGATGACCTAAAAAAAAACCTAAAAGGCGCAACTGCTTTGACAGCTCAAGGAACAGTCTTAGAAAAAGAATTGACTCAGCTACGGGACGAAAACAACATGCAGTTTAAAATCGAATATACGGGGGGAAGTGTCGAGCTAATCAAGTTGCTAAGCCAGCGTACAAATAGTTTCGGATATCTCAACTTGCCTGTCTATCTGCTGAACCTTGACAAAGGGCTGACAAAGCTAAATCGACAAAACTATCTTACTAAAAGATACGAAGGACGTGGAATTGGATTGCCATTAAATAGCGACTGGGATGTTCCATTGAATGAGTATTTCACCAGTGGAGAATTCAAGCAACAAATCGAATTTATTATTGCCAATTATATTAATATCGACCTGTACCATTTTATGGAGACGTTTACACCTGAAAACGAAGTAAGTCTACTGAATAAGGAAAAGGATATTCAACAAATGGAGATCAGGGTTCAGCAAATGGAGATTGACGAAAAAAACCAAAAGCAAAAGTTCTTTATGATCATTGTAGCTACGGGCTCCGCTCTTCTACTGGTTATCGGTTTGCTCTATCGAAAGCAATTAAAAGATCACCGACAACTCAAAGAACAAAAAGCAGAAATTGAAGCTCAATCAGACGAGATTCTGTCCATTAATAACAATCTAGAAAATATAGTCAAAGACAGAACAAAAGAACTTGAAAATAAGAACAAGGCGCTGGCAGATTACGCATTCATTACCGCACACAAGCTCAGGTCTCCCTTGTCAACAATACTTGGCTTGGTCGACCTGATGCACAAAATGAACGTACCTGAAGAAGATAAAATACTTATCAAACACCTCGATCAATCAGCAAAAAATCTGGATGTGATTATTCATGATGTTATGGCCGCTATAGACAAGACAGAGCCGCCAAAAAGCAACTGAAACTGCATCGTACTATCCTTGACTCGCCAGGGAATGAGAACCGTGCTTTAACACGAAAACTGATTAAGGCGCTTTTTGATTTTCAAGTATAAAAGTCATTGGCTTCTCTACTTTATCTTTCAAAAGCGCAATCTTCAAAACCTGCTCTACAGATTCTACATAATGAAAAGACAGGCCTTTGATATAGTGTTTCTCAATCTCATCAATGTCGCGCTTATTTTTCGCGCTTAGAATAATTTCCTTGATTCCACTGCGTTTGGCCGCCAAGATTTTTTCTTTGATGCCACCTACTGGTAATACTTTTCCGCGAAGTGTGATCTCGCCAGTCATAGCCAGATTGGATTTCACTTTGCGTTGAGTGAAAATCGAAGCCAATGATGTCAACATAGTAATTCCTGCTGATGGACCGTCTTTTGGAACAGCGCCTGCGGGAACGTGGATATGCAAGTCATATTGTTGAAAAACCCGGTGATCGATCCCTAATGACTCGGCATTTGATTTTAAATAAGACAAGGCCGCCATAGCAGACTCCTTCATCACATCGCCCAATTGACCTGAGATCGTCAACGCACCTTTACCCCTGCTCAAACTAGATTCAATAAATAAAATATCTCCACCCACTTGTGTCCAGGCCAACCCCGTTACCACTCCTGCAATTTCGTTGCCTTGATAGAGTTCCTCATCAAAAATTTCCGCACCCAATGTTTTTACAACAAAAGCAGAAGTGATAGACTTTTCAAACTCTTCCTCCATCGCCTTTGTTTTGGCAATGCTACGAATCACCGAACCAATCTTCCGCTCTAAACCCCTTACCCCAGACTCACGCGTATAGCTTTCGATTACTTTCAATAGCGCCTCTTTCTCAAACTTGGCCTCAGTCACACCAAGGCCGTGTTCCTTCAGTTGTTTGGGCACCAAATGTTTTATTGCGATTTGCAATTTTTCTTCAACCGTATAACCCGTTAATTCAATAATCTCCATTCGATCGCGCAAAGCGGGTTGAATGGTGTCTAATGAATTGGCCGTTGCTATGAAAAGTACTTTCGACAGATCGTATTCGACCTCTAAATAGTTATCTCCGAATGCGTTGTTCTGTTCCGGATCCAACACCTCTAACAATGCGGATGATGGATCACCTCGGAATTCAGAACGAACTTTATCAATCTCATCCAAGACAAAAACCGGGTTAGACGATTTTGCCTTTTTTAAATTTGCCAATATTTTCCCCGGCATAGCGCCAATATAGGTTTTGCGATGCCCCCGAATTTCTGCCTCATCATGAACTCCGCCTAACGACATGCGGATGTAGTTTCTTCCCAATGCTTTGGCAATAGATTTTCCAAGCGATGTTTTACCAACACCAGGTGGGCCATATAAACACAGAATGGGACCCTTCATATTTTGTTTCAACTTCAAAACAGCCAGGTACTCCAGAATGCGGTTCTTTACTTTTTCTAGCCCAAAATGATCTTTGTCTAAAATTTTCTTTGCATTCTTCAAATCAAAATTATCTGTCGTGTACTCCTCCCACGGCATATCCAACATGAACTCTGCATAGTTCATCGCTATAGGAAAATCGGGAGCTTGTGGATTTGTACGTTGCAGTTTATCAAGCTCTTTTGCAAAGTGCTCTGCAGCTGCCTTAGGCCATTTTTTTTCAGCCCCGCGCTTGCGCAGTTTTTCGATCTCCTTATCGGGCCCATCAAAACCCAATTCGTCCTGCAGTACCTTTATTTGTTGGCGCAAAAAATAATCGCGTTGCTGCTGGTCAATATCAGTGTGCACTTTCTTTTGAATCTCATGCTTGATCTCCAGCATCTGGATTTCCTTTAGCATGTGCTGCAACAAAAGTGTAGCGCGTTCAATCAGGTTGTTTGTTTCTAGTATCTTTTGTTTATCCGTTACATCTACATTTAAATTGGAGGCGAGAAAATGAACCAGGAAGGCCATGCTCTGCATGTTATCTAACGCAATCTGAGCTTCCTGCGGGATTTCGGGATTGAGCTTTAGAATTTTAGAAGCAGCGTCTTTCAATGATTGAATCAAGGCTTTTACTTCTTTGCTTTCCAAATCCAGCTTCATCTCTTGCTGCAATTCTATCTTTGCTGTAAGAAATGGTTCCTCCTGCACATATTCTTTAATGGCAAAGCGGTTCTTTCCCTGAATGATAATAGTTGTATTTCCATCAGGTAGCACGAGCATTTTAATGATACGCGCCACAGTGCCGAACCGATACAAGTCTTCAATACCCGGCTCCTCTGCCAGTTTATTTTTTTGCGCAATCACACCAATAATGCGATTGCCCTGATAAGCCTTTTTAATAAGGCGAATAGATTTTTGACGAGTGACGGTGATGGGAATAACTACCCCCGGAAATAAAACGGTGTTTTTAATAGGTAGGATTGAAAGCTCTTCGGGAAGATCTTCCGGTTTGATATCCATTTCCTGCTCAGGATTGATTAATTGAATCAACTCCTCGGAATCTTCCTGCGCCTGATGTGATGCTAAATTTCTAAACATAGATTCAATGCCAATATGACATAAAAAACGACCGTCTGCAACTAAAAGTCAAAGTCGCCATAATAGACAATACCTGTGCCATCGTTTTGGTAATGTGTTAAAATTAACCCAATTTTCGAGGGTGTCAGAACGTGCGTTTCATGAGTAAGTGGGTTAATCTGCGAATTGCGATCATTCTGTTCCTGTTTACAGGTATCGTGTCAAGGGATTGTTTTGGGCAGAAGCAAAAGAAATTAAAGGACGGTGGTTCCTTCCAGTTAAAAGAAGTTGGCTCAGACGGTCAGAATGACATTATAGACTTTCCGAACTTAAATAAAATCAAGTATTATTCGGATGCCCAAAAGCTGAGCCGTATAAAAACACTCGATACGCCAGAAACACAAGAAGGCATGTATAGTGCTTTAAAAGATTACGTCCGAAACTTCGGCATCGAGAATTTCGCGAAAAGTGTTCCATTGCTATGGAAATTGGCACAACTTTCTGAAAAATACGGTTCAAAAAAGGAAACACTTTCGCTTTATAAACTCGTACTGAAGCACCATCAACAAGGCATCGATATCAAACAACTTTATAAAAAGTATGATGCAGTAGAGACTGAAAAAAAAGAAAATTATGTTCCTCTCGATTTCTACTACAAACTGGTAGATTATAGAAAAGAAATAGACACACTGCGCCCACCCCACTCGGTTTTAGTAAATATGGGAGAAGACATCAACTCAACCAAAGAAGATTATGGCCCCTCTATGGGTAATGTTGACTATGTCCTCCTCTTCACCTCTAAAAGAAAGCCTCATGAATCACGAAACTATAACGAAGATCTTTTTTATGCGCTGAAAGTGGATGGGCACTGGGCACATACGGAAGAGTTTAAAACAATCAACACCAACTACAATGAGGGCAGTGCCTGTCTCAGCCAGGATGGAAAATTTTTGTACTTCTCTCGCTGTGGTGCGCCCGGATCATTAGGAAATTGTGATCTCTACTTCGCAAAGCTCGGAAAAGATAGCGCCTGGACAGATGTGAAAAATCTTGGTCCTACCGTCAATAGTAGCGGCTGGGATTCGCATCCATCTCTTTCACATCGAGGCGACACTTTATTTTTTGCTTCGAATCGTTCTGGCGGCTTTGGTCTTTCTGATATTTACTTTTCCGTAAAAGATAGAGCAGGCAACTGGACACAAGCAAAAAATGCTGGTCCGGTGTTGAACACCGTCAATAGTGAAGTCAGTCCGTTTTTTCACCACCGCCACAACACGCTTTATTTTAGTTCAAATGGGCATCCGTTAAATTTTGGCGGGTTCGATATTTACAAAAGCTACGAGCAAAATAAAAGATGGAGTGAACCAAAAAATATTGGCCCTTTGGTGAATGGAGGTGGCGATGAATATTATTTTACTATCGATTCTAAATCACATGATCTTTATTACGCACGGTCGAATGAGGACGATAAAAAGAACCTGGACCTCTATTCCTTTCCGGTGCCTATGGAAGCGCAACCCATGGCAAGAACTCATTTGAAAGGTTCTCTAATTGACCAGAATGGAAAACCCTTGGGGGGCATTGTATCCGTCATCGACCTAGATTCTGCGGTAGAAGTGGCACCTCAATATATTCAAGCGGATGGCTCATTTGGTTTTGATCTAATTAACAAGCGAAAGTACTTGTTAGTGATACAAGGCGATGACTTTTTTCGAATTGAAGAAGTTTTTTTTCTCGATGGGGAAACAGAAATAAATCGGATCGGTCAGCCGCTTGAGTCAAAAATCGCTTTTCGTTCTGTAGAATTCGAAAATGGAAAAGCAGATATCCTGCCAACGATGTATGCAGATCTAAATAAAATTGGAAACTTCCTTGTTGATCACCCTAAGGTGACCCTTAAAATCTCAGGCCACACTGACTCCGCGGGCAATGAGAGTCTGAATCTCAAGCTCTCGCAAGATCGGGCAAATGCTATCAAATCTTATTTGATTCAGCAATTTAAAGTGAAGGACGAGCACATCATACCTGTAGGCTACGGAAGTTCGAAACCGATTGTAATGCAAGAAGAGACCGAAGAACACAAACAATTGAACCGTAGGGTAGAATTCGAAATTGTTAAAGAGTGACGGGGCAAGGTCATGTCGCAGGGTTTCCCTACCTTTGCGCCTCATTTTTGAAATCACATGATTGCAGCAAACAACGTCTCTCTTCGCTTTGGAAAGCGAGTTCTTTTTGATTCCGTAAACCTTAAATTCTTATCCGGCAACTGTTATGGCGTCATTGGTGCCAACGGAGCCGGAAAATCTACGTTCTTGAAAATACTTTCGGGAGATATAGACCCTAATTCAGGCCACGTTTCAATTGATCCGGGTAAACGGATGGCTGTCCTACGTCAAAATCACTATGAATTTGACGAAGTGCCTGTGCTCGATACAGTTATGATGGGCTATGCCAAGCTGTGGTCGATCATGAAAGAAAAAGATGCCATTTATGAAAAACCAGACTTCTCAGAAGCTGACGGAATAAAGGCTTCCGAACTGGAAGCTGAATTTGCAGAAATGAACGGATGGAATGCACAGTCTGATGCAGCTGCCCTCTTAAGTGGCCTCGGTATTGAAGAAGGCGACCACTTCAAGCTGGTAAAAGAACTCAGTGGGAATCAAAAAGTAAGGGTATTGTTGGCGCAAGCCATTTATGGAAACCCAGACATCTTAATTCTGGACGAACCTACCAACGACTTGGATTTGCTAACTGTAGGTTGGCTGGAAGATTTTTTACTTGAATTTAAAAACACGGTGATTGTTGTATCGCACGATCGTCACTTTTTGGATACAGTATGCACACACATTGTCGATGTTGATTTCAGCGCCATTAAACTGTACACCGGCAATTACTCTTTCTGGTATCAATCCAGCCAATTGGCTTCTTCGCAGCGCTCGTCTGCTAATAAGAAAGCTGAAGAAAAGAAAAAAGAGTTACAGGAGTTTATTATGCGATTTAGTGCTAACGCTTCCAAATCACGCCAAGCTACCAGCAGAAGAAAGTTGCTAGAGAAAATAAATGTAGACGATATTCAACCTTCGAATCGGAAGTATCCTGCCATCATTTTTACGCAAAAGCGAACAGCCGGTGATCAGATTCTTCATGTTGAACATCTAACCTACTCAGTAAATGGTACTACTCTTTTCAAAAATCTAGAGTTCTTTGTAAACAAGGGCGACAAAATTGCTTTTCTAAGCAAAGACAGTTTAGCCTTGTCTTCGTTGTTTAGAATCTTAATGAATGAACTGCAGCCAACCTCCGGAAAATTTACGTTTGGTCAAACCATTACCACTGCCTATCTGCCGGGCAATAATGAAAGTTTTTTTCAATCGGATGACAACCTCGTTGATTGGTTGCGCCAATTTGCAGAGGATGAAAACAAAGATGAAGTGTACATACGTGGCTTTTTAGGGAAGATGCTTTTTTCAGGCGAAGAGGTGTTCAAAAAATGCAGCGTTCTTTCCGGTGGAGAAAAAGTACGATGCATGATATCGCGTATGATGATCCCGGGGGCCAACCTGTTAATTTTAGATGAACCTACAAATCATCTGGACTTGGAATCTATTACGGCATTCAACAACGCGTTAAAAGATTTTCCGGGAACAGTTTTGTTCACGTCACATGACCATGAGTTCACCCACACGGTGTCTAATCGTATCATAGAAATCACACCGAAGGGCTTTATTGATAAGCTTATGTCTTACGATGAGTACATCGAAAATGAAAAAGTAGCTGAGCAGAAAAGGTTGCTTTACAGTTAATCGAAAAGAAAAATGAAACTAATTGGTAGCCCTTCACGTAAATGAAGGGACTTTAAACCTATCCGTTTCTAGAGAATTTTCTCTCAACAGTACAAACTACTCCATAAATCCAGAACTACAGGGATTAATTTGGAAAAGTTAAGGTTTTAAAAAGAAAGTGCAGTCGAGAGTCGTCAATTTATGAGTTGGACAACAGTTTACGTAAAAGGAAATATCGGTTTTGAAGCTGAAGTGAGTAGACATCTTGAAAAATCTGGCTTTTCATTTCTGCCAGGATCAGGGTCGGAAAATGAATTTTCTCTTTTCTGGATTAATGACAGAGCTCAGCTACGTGAGTTTAAAAAAGCAATCACAGCTAAAACAATATTTAAGTACCGATTGAGGTTTTATCCGGACATGGCGGCAGCACAAGATTCAAATGCTGGAGACTTTACTGCAAGCGAAGAGGCGTTGGTAAAAGAAATGCGTGACTGGCAGAAGGCCTATAACCAGGAACTCCGGAATAGCGCCTAAGGGTACATTTAACCTACCTTTTTTACTTTGTATCCTTCTTTGACAAGAAGATCAAAAATTTTTGTGCGCACGTCTCCCTGTACTAAAATGACACCCTCTTTGGCGGAACCACCCACCCCACATTTTGATTTTAATAATTTGGTCAGCTGTTCCAGGTCAGAGTTTTGCCCGATAAAACCCGACACTAATGTGACTTGCTTGCCTGCACGCCCACTCGTATCTAACTGTACTTTTAAATTCTGTTGCTGGGGAGGCAACGTTTTTGTTTGCTCTGCTGCATCGTATTTAAATTCAAAATCTTGCTTGGTAGAATAAACAACACCCTCGCGATTCTTCCAGTCGTTTTTTTTTGTCATATCGTATTAGCTAATGAGTAGCATTATGAGATTGAAAATTCCGAGCAACAAATTTATCACGCCTAGATTAAACCGAAATTCTATTCCTTTTTTATAGAACGAACCTAGTGTTGACGTAATGAGCCAAAGAGCAGGGAAGAAAATAAAATTTCCGTAAATAGAAACCGGAATTCTATTTCGTGCATCTCCTGACTGGGTTTCAACTCGTTTTGGCACTGCTAATAGTGGCGACTGGCAAATCACCACCGTATCGTTTGGTCTTAAAATACCTGATGTTTTTTTCCCCAACTTATATGTACTTCCATCCGCTGCTTGTAACTCTGTGCCTGTTTGCCCATATCGATTATAAACACCGTAGTCTCCTACCAACTTCTCGGTTTTTCGACTAACGGGAAGAACAAAATCGAGTACCAGAATAAAAACGCAACCCAATGCAATACGCGAGGAGACCAAAGCATGTGGAAGATAGCCCTGCATCAAGTTGATCAACTCCTTTTTCTTAGAACTTCGATTGACCACAAAACCAGGTGGTTTGGGCCGGTAGCGTGGATCTCGATGGTTAGCGGGTGCGGGTTCGGTAGTAGGCTGATCATCGCCTTTCAACAGTCGATCATAGTCGAACTTACGCTGTGGATCACTCAGTATCTCATAGGCCTCGTTTACTTC
>JABFSY010000033.1 GCA_013140395.1 Cyclobacteriaceae bacterium | reverse complement strand
TCAGAAAGTAGAAGCGAATAGTAATTTCTGTAAATTCATTAGGCGTAATTATGAGAGTTGGTTAAACAATCCCAACATCGACAAGCCATTGCTTTCTCATCAGTTGCTAAAGAAAAAAGTTTTACCCGAACTCAATCCTTCGATTCCAACTTTTCTTGTACTCATTGATAATTTACGGTTTGACCAATGGAAAGTCATCGAACCAATGATTGCCGAGTTTTTCAATGTGGATAAAGAAGAAACCTACTACGCCATTTTACCTACCACCACTGCCTACGCGAGGAATGCCATTTTCAGCGGAATGATGCCTTCTGAAATGGTTAAAACTCACCCCGATTTATGGGTGGGAGAAGATGAAGACGAATCAAAAAATAATTTTGAAGACGAGTTTCTTGCCAGGCAGCTGAAGAAAAATAATGTGAATGTAAAATTCTCTTACAATAAAATAAAAAAGTTAGAAGAAGGGCGCGATTTACTTGACTCGGTCAACAATTTATTCAACAACAATCTAAACGTGATCGTTTACAATTTTGTCGATATGCTATCTCACGCACGAACCGACATGGCCATGATTCGAGAGTTAGCTCCCGATGAATCTGCCTACCGTTCAATCACCAAGTCTTGGTTCATGCATTCTCCGTTGTTCGAGATTTTGAAAAAAATATCGGAGAAGAAGGTAAAGATGATCATCACTACGGATCACGGCACCATTCGGGTGAAGAGACCCTTTAAGATCATTGGTGATAAGGCAGTAAACTCTAATTTGAGATACAAACAAGGTAAGAACCTCAACTATAAAGGAGATCGAGTGATGGAAGGATTGAAGCCGGAGAAACTATTTCTGCCAAAAGCGAATATGTCGACAACCTATGTTTTTGCTATCGAAGATCAGTTTTTCGCTTATCCTAATAATTACAATTACTACGTTAACTTTTACAAAGACACCTTTCAGCATGGTGGAGTGAGCCTGGAAGAAATGATCATTCCGGTAATTTCACTATCTTCGAAAAATGGCTAATCCGGAACTGGCGACTATGGGCAGGGTATTTGGGCTGCAGGACCTAAGTAACGTTTCAAAAGATGTTATTAAATCGGCAGAAGGACTAACGGTTTGGCTGCTTACCGGTGAAATGGGTGCCGGAAAAACAACACTGGCAAAATCTATTTGTAGAGAGTTGTCAGTAAACGAGGTCGTGTCAAGCCCTACCTTTTCGATTATTAACGAATACAAAACATCACAAGGCAAGTCTATTTTTCACTTTGATTTTTATCGATTGAAATCTGAAGTAGAAGCATATGATATTGGAGTGAACGAGTATTTTGAATCTGGCAATATATGCTTGGTAGAATGGGCAGAAAAAATCCCATCATTGATTCCAGATCACTACTTTGAAATAACCCTACAAATGAGCGACCCAACCAGTCGCGCGATAAACTATGGCAGGCACTGAAAAGAAAAAGACCGGCTTTGAGGCTTTGGCAAAATCAAGCTTGTATCCTCAGGAAGAATTACTCAGTATAAAGAGGGGGAAAAGATCATTTTTTATTGGTCTTCCCAGAGAGATTTCTTTACAGGAGAGCCGTATTAGTTTGACCCCTGACGCGGTTGAACTTTTGGTTAGTAATGGTCATGAAGTTTGGGTAGAAACAAAAGCGGGCGAGGGTTCTAAATTCAGCGACAAGCAGTACAGCGAAGCAGGTGCTAAAATTGCCTACTCGCCATCTGAAGTGTATAAGGCAGATATTATTTTGAAGATTGAGCCACCCACCGTGGAGGAGTTGGAGTATTTCAGACCTGATCAAACGTTAATCTCTGCTTTACAGATGGGCTACTTGAGTAGTGAGAGAATCAACGCATTGCTAAAAAAGCGAGTTACTTCATTGGCCTACGAATTTATTGAAGACAAAGTGGGGGGAATCCCTATAGTTCGTGCCATGAGCGAGATTGCGGGAAGTACGGTGATGCTCATCGCGGCTGAATACCTTAGCACAACAAAAAATGGAAGGGGTATTATTCTAGGAGGCATAACTGGCGTTCCTCCTACAAAAGTGGTAATCATCGGGGCGGGAACCGTTGCTGAATATGGTGCCAGAGCAGCCTTGAGTCTTGGTGCAGAAATTCAAGTTTTTGACAACCATCTCTACAAACTAAGAAGAATCAAACACACCTTGGGGCATCAGTTTTACACGAGCACAATTGATACCGTTACGTTGAGCGAATGCTTAAAAAATGCCGATGTAGTAATAGGTGCTCTCCGTGTTGAAAAAGGAAGGCCGCGTCATGTTGTGTCAGAAGAAATGGTGAGTCAAATGAAACCCGACTCGTTAATAATTGACTTGAGTATTGATCAGGGAGGATGTGTAGCAACGTCAGAAATAACTTCGCACGCGAATCCGGTCTTTAGAAAATATGATGTGATTCACTACTGTGTTCCAAACGTGGCTTCGCGGGTGGCCAACACAGCAACCACTGCACTTAGCAATATCTTTACGCCTACTATTTTAAGAGCCGCAGAGGAAGGCGGAGTGCAAGAAATGATTTTCGCACATCGCTGGTTTATGAAAGGGGTCTATACGTATAAAGGAAATTTGACCAATGAATCGGTGGCTAGAAAGTTCGATATGAAGCACAAGGACATTGAACTATTACTAGCCGTGAGAAGATAGCTTTATAACTAATAGCAGTGGGTTGTGTCTGCGAATTGCTCTGACGGGCTCAAAAATTTTCATGGATAAATTTCTTGGTTTTGGATGCTCTTAGCAGAAAGAAAAGAAGTAAGCCAATAGGACCAAAAAATAGAGTCATTATCAGACAAGGAACAAGCAGGTAGTGAGGCATACCGTTCTTTTGCCCGTTAGAAAGTTCCCAACTTCCAATAAAAAGATCGAAGGCCAGGTAGTGGATCCAGCCGGCTGTTACACCCCATGGACTAGTAAACAATTTCATGACACCCTGCAACGAATTAAAATCACCCTCTTGTTTACCAAAAAATAGTACGATTAACGTAAAATACACCAGTCCCAATAAAAGCGAGAAGATGCCAGAGATGACTATCGTTTTTGTCCATTTCCATTTGGGTGCAAAAATCAATAGTAGCCAGCCGAGTGGTGCTACAGTGTTACAAATCTGAAACAGTTTGTCAGGTGTCATCGTAAAAGAGTTTTAGTTCAGCAATAGTTTTCTGCCGAGGTATTGCTAGTTACTATAATATTGAGCAATTTCGTCAAAGTCAAATTTAGCTTGAAAACGAGACTCATCATATTTTTCCTTATTCTATCTTATCGTATGGATGCACAAGAGGTACCAATGCCCATCAAGTATTTAGCGCTCGGTGATTCCTATACCATTGGAGAAAGTGTGACTGAGCCGGAGAGATGGCCAAATCAACTGGTAGATTCCCTGGCAAAGAAAGGCATTCAGCTCGGTAAGCCTACGATTATTGCAACCACTGGCTGGCGCACCGATGACTTACGAAATGCGATGACAAAAGCCAATCTTAAAAATGAATATGAATTGGTTTCATTACTAATCGGTGTTAACAATCAATATCAGGGAAAGTCTAGTGCGATGTATGCAAATGAGTTTGAAGAACTATTAAAATGGGCCGTTCGATTAGCGCGAGGAAAGAAGCAACGTGTCTTTGTAGTTTCAATACCCGACTATGGTTTTACGCCTTTTGGCAAGCCTAAGCAAGAAGCGATTTCAAAAGCCATCGATGAATTCAATGAAATCAATGCGCAAATAACTTATAAGCATGGAATTCGATATTTTAATATCACCGATATTTCGCGTGACGGCTTAAGCGATCCAACCTTAGTTGCCGCTGATGGATTACATCCTTCAGGCAAAATGTATGCGTATTGGGTCGAGCTTATTTCTAAAGGATTAGATATCCATTAACAAGCGACTTTGGGCGATTGCTAGATCAGCTTCAAGAATACAGCGCTCAGGTTTCTGGCGATAATTCGATGTCCCTCTACGTTTGGATGAATGCCATCCGCCTGATTCAATTTTTCATTTCCACCAACACCATCCAGTAAAAAGGGAATCAATGTTGCCTTATTCTGTTTGGCTAGATCTGGATAGATTTTGCTAAATTCTTTGCTGTACTGCGGCCCCATGTTGGGCGGAACCATCATTCCTGCAATGACTAGTTTTGCCTTTGGATTTTTGTTTTTTACTTTATCTAAAATCCCCTGCAAATTCTTGCGTGTTTGATCAAGAGGTAATCCGCGCAACCCATCGTTGGCGCCTAGTTCTAATATGAAAATGTCAATTGGTTGTCGGAGCACCCAATCGATTCGAGCTAGCCCACCAGCTGATGTTTCGCCACTAAGGCCTGCATTCGTCACACTAACCACGCGCTTTTTTTTATTCAGTTCTTTTTCGATGAGTGCAGGAAACGCTTCTTCAGGCGAAAGTCCATAGCCAGCCGTAAGGCTATCACCAAAAAAGAGCAAGGATGTTGGTTTATCTGTTTGGAAAGCAAACAGTGCTACAATAAATAGAATGCTTTTAACGACCATGTCTTAAGTAATTTGTTATTCATTTGTTAAATTCGGTTGATCCAGTTGTGTGAACGACACCTACACAGAATGTGGTAGATAGCCGTAAAATATATTGTTACGAGATAAAACATTTTAGCGTAATAAACGATTACTTTGAGCTAGAGTTCAATTTTATGTCAAGATAGTATGAGCGATGTAGTATTACAATGTGAAAACCTGACAAAGACCTACCTGTCTGGAGAAAGACCACTGACTGTTTTAGATGACGTTTCTTTTAGTGCAGTGCAGGGAACTAGTCTTGCCATCATTGGCCCATCGGGTAGTGGTAAAACTACACTACTTGGATTATGCGCAGGCCTGGATGTGCCCAGTAGCGGAGTTTTGTCTTTGATGGGATTCAAACTCAATGCGATGAATGAGGATGACCGTGCGTATGTACGGAATCAATTTGTTGGATTTGTATTTCAGAATTTTCAGTTATTGCCAACTCTCACAGCACTGGAAAACGTGATGGTTCCATTGGAGCTTCGGGGTGAAAAAAATATTTCTATCAAAGCGAAAGAGTTACTCGCAAGGGTAGGACTGGCAGATCGGTTTCATCATTTCCCAACACAACTTTCTGGTGGAGAACAGCAGCGGGTAGCGCTGGCAAGAGCTTTTATCACCTCTCCCCGGATCTTATTTGCTGATGAACCAACCGGAAACTTGGATGAAGAGAATGCGCATCAGATAACCGATCTTATTTTTACGATGAATCGACAGGAGAAAACTACGCTTATTCTGGTCACGCATAATTTAGAGTTAGCTGAAAAGACAGAACGAATTCTGCAAATGAAGGGTGGTAGGCTAGTAAACGAACGAGTTACTGGTTTAGCAGTTAGCTGAGCTTAATCCACCGTTACAACAATGATCGAGTACATCATCAAAATTAAAAAAGTAACAAAAAACATTTTTCAGGATCCCTGGGTCTGGAAAATGGCATGGCGCGATGGGCGTCAGAATTTATCCCGATTATTTCTTTTCACGGCTGCCCTGATCACGGGTATTTCTGCTGTGGTGGCCATCAGTTCTCTCAACTATTCACTGCAAGAAGAACTAGATCGCAACGCAAAAGAGTTACTGGGCGCAGATCTGGTGTTGAATTCCAACAAGAAATTCGAAACTGATATTTTTAGCGTTATCGACACCACAAAGCAACAAATTGCCAGGGATGCCGATATGGCTTCGATGGTGATGTTTATGAACACGCAACAGTCTAGACTCGTGAAGTTGACTGCCATGAAAGGCGATTTTCCATTTTACGGTGAAATGGCGACTTTCCCATCAAACGCGTATGAATTGATGAAGACGGGCCGATATGCGATGATGGATGAGTCACTCGCCTCACAATATCAGATTAGCTCAGAGGACTCAATAAAAGTCGGAACCAAAATTTTTAAGATGGCGGGTGTTGTGACCAAGATACCCGGTGGGGGAGGATTGACCTCTACGCTAGCTCCAGCCGTTTATATCTCGCTTGAGGCGTTAGATTCAACGGGCTTGGTTCAGTTTGGAAGCCGCGTTGGGTATAGTTTGTATGTCAAGACGAGGTCAGAAATAGAAACCAATAAGTTGATCGAGAGGATAAAGCCTCTCTCCAAAAAAATAGGATTTGGCTATGAGACTGTTCAAGCCAGAAGGGATGGCTTAGGTCAGGGACTCAAGTCGGTGTATCGTTTCTTTTCGCTGCTTGCATTTGTGGCGCTTGTACTAGGGTGTATTGGCGTAGCCAGTTCCGTACATATTTACGCAAGGGAAAAAAGAGATGATGTGGCCATACTTCGGTGCATTGGCTCGTCTGGCTGGCAGGCATTTAATATTTATTTTATACAGATTTTTGTTCTCGGAATTATTGGAAGTATGGTTGGCTCTGGATTGGGAGTAGTTATCCATCAATCCATCCCATTTGTTTTTCAAGAGTATATTCCGTTGAAACTTCAATTCGCCATTTCGTGGCGCGCAATAGGGGAGGGAATTATCTTGGGCGCGATAGTTTCGGTTCTGTTTACGTTGTTGCCCTTGGTATCCGTTCGATTTGTTCCGCCACTAACAGTGTTGCGTGCAGATTTTGATCCCGGCAAGTTCTTTTCAAAAACGAAATGGTTGGCCATTGGCTTAATTGTTTTGTTCCCGATTTTAGCAGCGGCCTATCAGACAAAAAGCCTACTTACTGGCGCCTTGTTTTCTGTTGGGCTAGCAGTAGCATTGGGACTTCTTGCTTCGGTAGCTATCGGATTATTGTTTTTGGTTCGAAGGTATTTCCCTACTAATGCTTCGTTTATTTTCAGGCATGCGCTTTCAAATTTATTTCGTCCCAACAATCAAACCAGAGTATTGATGGTAACTATTGGGTTAGGCGCATTTATTATTTCAACACTGAATGTAATTGAGAAGAGCTTGTTGAATCAGGTTGAGTTTTCCGGTGGTAAGAACCAGTCAAATACCATTTTGTTTGACATTCAGCCAAGTCAAAAAGAAGGTGTCGTAAAGTTGATTAAGGATCAGCCGTTGCCTGTGAATCAGGTGGTTCCAATTATTACCTGTCGCCTTAAAGAACTAAAAGGAAAAAGTATTGAAGACATTCAAAAAGATACAACCAGCATTCCTGAGTGGGCGTTAACCCGCGAGTATCGTGTTACCTATCGCGATAGTTTGACGTCTTCAGAGGAACTGATAAAAGGTAATTTACAAAAGTACTATCCGACTAGACGGGATTCTGTTTTTGTAACTATTTCGGAAGGCATGCACGAGACACTTCAAATGAAGGTGGGTGATTCTCTGGTTTTTGATCTGCAAGGAGTTCCCATGAAGGCATGGATTGGTGGCATTCGAAAAGTGAATTGGCCAAAGGATCCACCCAATTTTATTTTTGTTTTCCCAACCGGTGTTCTTGAAAACGCGCCACAGATTTACGTAGCAAGCACCCGTGTAGATGACCCACAAGTTGCCACTCGCTTTCAACGTGCCCTGGTGATTGATTACCCCAATGTATCCCTGATTGACTTACGCCTGATTTTAAGTACTGTAGATGAATTGTTCAAGAAGATAGGATTGGTCGTTCGCTTTCTTGCGTTGTTCAGTATTGTTACCGGTCTGGTAGTCTTAGCAGGAGCTGTGATGAATAGTAAATTTGTTCGAATGAAAGAGAACGTTTTACTGCGCACGATCGGGGCTCGCACCAGTCAGTTGACCAAGATAACGTTGATTGAGTACGGTTATCTAGGAGTTTTTTCAGCCTTTACCGGAATGTTGTTATCATTAGGTGGAGGCTGGTTGTTAACGAAATTTTTCTTTGATGTACAGTTTTCATTTGACCCCTTTGAATTGGCTGCGATTGGTGCCGGGGTGATTTTTCTTACAGTCTTTATAGGGTGGTTCAATTCACGAGAAGTTATCTCTACCCCGCCACTACAGGTTTTGCGCAAGGAAGGTTGATAGCTATCGCAAAAAGCAACAAGGAGAAGCAACTTTCCAAGTCAACGCCCGTATCAGTATTTGGGGACCTCGATTTTTTGTTAAAAGGGTATCCAATGAAACGCTTACTTACATCCATCGTATTCTTGCAGGTGCTTATTGCATCTGCTCAAGTAGGGGATATTAAAAGTGCTTCGGCAAGCAACGCGAGTAGAGGGGGTGATCGTGGTGGATCCGGAGGTAGTGCCTTTTTCTTTTATTTCATGGCCGATGCGATCAATGGGTTGGCCGATTGGCAGCAGTATAAACTCAAGAAGAGAGAAGTTAATCCTTCCCTAGTTTCATTGGATGTAATCACCCAGGTTGCCACTCAGCCCTCGAGATACTATTTGGTTAATCCACGTGTTCGAGGCAATTGGGGGCTTTTCTCCAGTGATTTTCGAGTCAACTACCTGCTGGAGGAAACGGTGAATGGAACCACTGACTTGAGTTCCATAGATTGGCAAATAGTGCAGTTTAATATTGTGACAACACGAAACGTGGTGGGGCGCCTAGGCGCTGGCTTTATGAAAGAAAATTTTGGAGGTAGGCAGACATTTTTTGAATCGAGTGTTGGTGCGTTGATCCAATCGAGCTCGAAGAAGAGGGGTATTTTGTTTGAGTATCGTTGGGCTCAAGATTTTGAAACGGACGTCACAGCACGGAGAGAATTCAGTGCCCAATTTGAAAAAAGATTAGCCTCTCGTGGTTATTGGAATACGTATCTGACTATTGGAGGCGTTTATCAAAGATACTACGAATCAATATCCGTTTGGGGCGTTCAGGCGGGGTTGGCATTTAGAATATTTGCACCTCCTGATCCACTTTCACCAGGCAACCAATAATGCCTAATAAAAAAGGGACAAGTTTTGTTTTGTCCCCTTTTTAGTTTGATAGGTTCTTTTGTTCGATTTTTGGAACCGGTGTCTAATTCCTTTTAATCACTTTGATGGTTTTATTTCCTCTGTTTGTGTTCAGTCTAACATAGTACAA
>JABFSY010000385.1 GCA_013140395.1 Cyclobacteriaceae bacterium | reverse complement strand
ATATTATTCAGAATTCGCGCGATCAAAATGTGACGGGCCGAATCGATATGGTAAAACTGTATAATAAAATTGGTTTTTTGAAGAGCATTAACTCTCCCCCTCGACCATTGCCCCCGCCTGATAAAAACAAGCCGGCAAAACCCGACACCGTGAAGAGACCACCAGATCTAAAAGGCGCAAAGTTTCTGCTCCGCTTGTTGATGTCAGTGCGTAATGTCAATGCTACCTACAAATTTACAGAGGGAACCATTCTACCGGGCTTTACCCAAACACCGCGACTGTTTGGACTAGATGACACCTGGGGCTCGCCCGGGGTTGGATTTATTTTGGGCGAACAGGATGCGAACTTTGCACAAACCGCTTCCAGAAATGGTTGGTTGACAAAGAACTCAAGGCTGACGGCACCATTCACTCAAAGCCAAAGTACCGACCTGACGCTACGTGCGAACGTAGATCTGTCGCCCGATTTTAAAGTTCAGTTGGATGCCAGCAAGGTCAGCAACACTTCCTTTCAGGAAATTTTTAGAGCTGACACTACAGGCGCATTTAGTAGCCTTAGCCCTAGTCGTTCTGGTTCGTATAAAATTTCATTTATGACCATCAATACGGCCTTTGCCAATAACTCCAGTATCAATTCTGATGTATTCAAACAATTTGAAGCAAATATTCAAACGATCAAAGGCAGATTCTTTGACATTACCCAGCGCACGTATCAGGATAAATCACAGGATGTACTTATCCCCGCCTTCATAGCCGCTTATTCAGGCACTTCGGCTACTGATGTCAACCTTTCACCGTTCCCAAAAATCCCTATTCCGAATTGGCGATTTACGTATGAGGGACTAAACAAAATTTCTGGTATCAAAGATGTTTTTCAATCGGTCACGTTGACACACGGTTATAGATCAAGTTATTCCGTGGTAAATTATTCAAATTCGCTTCAATATGGAGCTGTCAACCTAAGCAACCGCGTAGAAGATTACAATGAAACGAGTTTTGCAACGGTACCCAGTGCGACTACAGGTCTTTTGATACCCGTTTACATCATCAATCAGGTCATGATCAACGAATCATTTCAACCGCTGGTGGGTCTTAACTTTCGCACCAAAAGCAAATTGAGTTTTCGATTTGAATACAAAACCAAACGAGATGTTTCATTAAATGTATCGAATGCTCAAGTAACTGAAATAAATGGCAAAGATTGGTCAGCAGAGATAAGCTTTACCAAAAACAACATGAGGATGCCATTTAAAGATCAAGGGCGAATTATCACCTTAAAAAACAATATCACGTTTTTGTTGAACGTGAGCATGAACAACAACCAAACTATTCAACGCACGCTTCCCGATCCCGCACAGCAAGTCGAGGGTGGAAGTACCATCACCAACGGGAATATCAATTTTCAGTTCAGGCCCAATATCAGCTATGTGGTCAATCAAAAACTGACCATTCAAATGTATGGCGACCACAATACGAATGAACCGCTGGTCACTAACTCTTTCCCCCGCACCAACACGAGGGTGGGATTTAAGATACTTTTCAATCTGGCACCCTAAATTCTTCTCTAGGCTAGGCGTCAGACCGCTCTAAGCGGTCAGACGACTTTGATTTTAAAGTTTTGCCTACAACAGATTTATACATCACACTTTTAAAGTATTTTTGCTGCCTAATCTTAACTATTATGAGCATACCTGAAGGACTAAAGTACACCAAAGACCATGAATGGATTAAAATAGACGGAAACATCGCTACCGTGGGAATTACAGATTTTGCACAGGGCGAACTGGGCGATATTGTCTATGTTGATATTTCATCGGTCGGTAATCAGGTTGGTCAACATGAGGTGTTTGGCACTGTGGAAGCTGTAAAAACGGTTTCGGATTTGTTCATGCCTATTTCGGGCAAGGTGATCGAGTTCAACAAAGCACTGGATACAGCACCCGAAAAGGTAAATGGCGATCCGTATGGCGATGGCTGGATGGTAAAAGTAGAGCTTTCGAACGCCTCGGAAGTTGCAAGCCTTTTAACGGCTGCACAATACAAGGAACTTATTGGTAAATAGTATTCGTTATCGGTTGGTGGTGGTTCGTTGTTCGTCAGCGAATAACCATCAACCAACAACGAACAACGAAAAGTCATGATTGAACTTCCCACGATATCAGCTGAGCAAACTCGCAAAAAGAAACCCGATTGGCTTCGCGTAAAGTTGCCCATTGGGCCTGAGTATGCTAAAGTTCGGAAATTGGTAGACGAGCATAAGCTCCATACTATTTGCGAAAGTGGCAATTGCCCTAATATGGGTGAGTGCTGGGGAGAAGGCACGGCCACCTTTATGATTTTGGGGAATGTTTGCACACGCAGTTGCACGTTTTGCGCGGTCGCTACCGGCCGACCTACCGAATACGATGTTGATGAACCACAACGGGTAGCGGAAGCAATCAAATTGATGGGCGTAAAGCACGCTGTGATCACATCTGTGAATCGCGATGAGTTGAAAGACCGCGGTGCAGAGGTTTGGTATCAGACAGTTGTTCAAACAAAAACACTAAGCCCTACTACCACCATTGAGACATTAATACCCGATACCAAAGGAAATTGGGATGCACTTTACCGAATGATCGATGGCGGACAAGAAGTAGTTTCTCATAACATGGAGACTGTTGGACGACTTTATCGTATGGTGCGACCGCAAGCGAAGTATGAAAGAAGCCTCGAGCAAATAAAAAGAACTCGCGAAGCCGGAAAGAGAACCAAGTCGGGCATCATGCTTGGTGTGGGCGAAACCAAGGAAGAGCTATACAAAGCGATGGATGATCTAGTTGAAAATGGACTAATGATCTTGACGCTCGGTCAATATTTACAACCCACCAAAATGCACTTAGACGTTGCAGAGTTTATTCACCCTGAAACATTTGAGATGTACAAAGAAGAGGGGTTGAAGAGAGGCTTGAAATATGTGGAGGCAGGACCACTCGTGCGTTCATCCTATCATGCAGAGCGACATGTCAATGTGCCAATGTAATAAAGTTACCGGTTCCCCATTCCCGGGAAACAGAAACAAGAAACCGGGAACAGGAAACTGATTTCCTATTTCTTATCTACTATCAGCCTTCCCTCTCTATTGGCTACTTCCCAAGCGGTGTGAAACGCAGTCTTGGCTCTTTTAGCAAGTAGGTCAAACTCAATTTTGCTGATCTCATCACTCACTTGATGATAGTCTTCGTGGATGCCGTCAAAGAAGAACACAATCGGAATTCCCTTCTTCGCAAAATTCCAATGATCAGAACGCTTATACAGGTTGGTAGGATGATTTTCATCGTTGTAGGTGTAGTCAAACTCTAATTTTTCGTTTTCACGATTGGTTCTCTCATTGATCTCCTGCAGTTCGGAAGATAGCTTATCAGCACCGATGACATAGACATAATCGGGTTTGTCCTTGTGTTCAGGGTCGCGCCTTCCAATCATGTCAATGTTGATATCAACCACCGTGTTGGCAAGCGGAAATACAGGATGTTCAGAATAGTACTCAGAACCGAATAGACCTTGCTCTTCTCCCGTAACGGTCATAAACAAAATGCTTCTGCGGGGGCCTTTGCCATCTTTTTTCGCTTGAGCGAAGGCCTTCGCCATTTGAAGAACACTTACTGTTCCAGAGCCATCATCATCGGCACCATTGTTGATTACGTCTTTTCCTTCGCCCGGATTTTTTCCGATGTGATCGAAGTGCGCAGTGATAACAACCAATTCATCTTTTTTATCGGTGCCCTCCATATAACCTAAAATATTTTCAGATTTTACCGCGGTAATATTCATAGCAACCTGATAGCTGACTTTCCCCAGCTTTACTTTTGCCAACATCTTCTTTGCTGGCTCGGCAGCTGCGGCCGCAGCCAATTTTGCAGCAGTTGTGTTGAATACCTTCTCAGCAGCGGTTTGGTTCAAAAAGAAAATTCCTTTGTTGGGGCTAGTAGGGTCGGGCTTAGTTAATGTCAAATTGCCACCAGACAAGAAACCTTGCATTTGAGCAGCAAACGTTTTGAATTCGTCCGGTTTGCCGGCTGGTATTATAAAAACCATCTTCGCTCCTTTTTCGCGGGCGAGAGCAACGGGTTTTCGCAAGCCTGACATGATACTAAATGACAACGGATCGCTTTGCAGGGCGACAGCTTTATCCTTCACGATGAGGTTCGCGTAGTCTTCTTCTCTTCCTTTGCCAACAAAAACAATATCTGCCACTATTTCGCCATCAGAGTCGGCTGAGCCGTAATACATGATTTCATTGAAGTTAGAGTATTTTGAGACACCTGCTTTCACATAAATATCCGCAGGTGCAACAGAGTACAAATCAACAGGCATATAATAGGATCCGTTTACAGGAGCAGTTAGTCCAAGTTGTTCAAAGTGATTGCTAATGAAAGCTGCGGCCATTTTTTGGCCACGAGTTCCTGTTTTTCGTCCTTCTAATGCATCAGAAGCCAGAATGGAAAGATTATCTTTGAGATCGGCAGTAGTAATAAGGCTGGCGTATTTCGCAGCTGGATTTTCTTGCGACCAACTAAACTGCACTGTTAAGACGAGGAGCAGAAGGGAAGAGAGTTTTTTCATGTTTCAGTGTTTATTTTTAGATAAGATCAATGTATGAGATAGACGAAAAATCCAGAACGATCAATGGGTTCATCAAAAACTTCAATGATTTTAATCAAAGATATGCCAAAATAATGGTGGGATAAAAATTAGCGAATCTCCTAAAAGCGACTCTTTCGCCACAAGTCAATGGTGCTAAACCACGGCTCCATAAAACGCTTGTCGCGCAAGAGCACATAGTTGTCCGGATCGTATACGCTACCACTCTTTACAAAAGTAAAACGCACATTCGCACTTTTGTAATTCCACACTTCATTGCCACCATTCTTGCTGAGTTCATCGGGAACGCCAAAAACAATGTAAACCATTCCCCGATCCATCTTCCATCCTTCTTTGAACGAACTGAAATATTGATTGGCCGTTTCAACACGTTTAAAATAACTCCGCATAAAATTTTTGGCCCGGTCTTTATCCCGGGTAACATCAAGAATTACTTTGTCAAACTTGGGCTTTTCACTGCCGGCTGCTGCCAGCTGTTTATATTCATCGGGCGTTGTAACAAAGATCAGTGGAGATACAAGCTCTTCTACCTTTGAGTACTTTGGAAAGTTCTCCGGCACTACACGCAGCGCAAATCCATCTGCCGCATTGGTGTCTTGTTGAAATAGGTAAAGGCCTTCTCGTTTTAATGAAAATGTTGCGTTGTTCGCAAGACGAAAGGTAGAGTCATGAAACAAAAACCGTTCTACGGGTGCCGACTTTTCGGAAAAAGGCGGATAAGGCTGATAGAAAGAAGCTGTTTTATAGAATGATACAAACATTGTTTTTTCATCACAGCTCTTGATCGTGTAGTCCTTTCCTGAATGAAGAAAATTTTCTGACAACACACCCTTGTTAGATTCGATCCAGCCTTTTTTTGGATAGATGCCTTCCATCAGTTTGAAGTAGTACCAATTTTTTTGACTTTGAAGATGAGTAACTTTGGCTAGCAAAATCCAAGGCTTATCAGGAATTGGAAAAGACAGCTGCCCCGATTTTTCATTGTCAATTGGCTTGGCGGTAGAATCACTTTCGGTAATCGATGCCCCTTCTCGAACCACATAAGAATCCCTTCGTTCCCAGGTTATGGAATATTGGTCAGCTGGAAACTGTGTAGTGCGGAGCACATAATTCACAAAAAGCTGATTTTGGCCACGGGCCAAATCCAATTGAAGATTTACTTCATTTTGTGGGTTGTACCAATGCCGAAAATTGAGCCCGGTAATAGACTGCCCAGATAATTCACTCAGAAATAGAAAAAGCGTAAAAGAAAGAACAAATCGCTTCATAAGGATCGTTAAGATTGTTTGCTCCAACTAGTGGAGCTGTTAACTCGTTATTAAACGTTAAATTTAGCGAATTACGTTATTTTTGCAGCTTAATTTTTTTGATGGCTTCTGTTTATACCACTGAGATCGCCTCTGATTCCGTTGCATCAGATAACCCTCTTCACCAGCGCTTGCTGAAAGCCTATGTGATTGCCACTGGGTATGTAAAAGGCAATTTGCTAGAAGTGGGGTGCGGAGAAGGCCGTGGGATAGACTGGTTATTACCAAAAATCAGTCATTACTCTGCCATTGACAAAATAGCTCCGGTTGTTGAGCAGCTGCAAAAGCGCTATTCCCAAGCCAGTTTCGTCAGCGGGAATATACCTCCGCTAGCAGACTTTGCCGACAACACTTTTGATTCGGTCGTGAGTTTTCAGGTTATTGAACACATTCAGAATGACCGGTTTTTCCTAAAAGAAATTCATCGTGTTTTAAAGCCTGGTGGCATCGCCTTACTCTCTACACCCAACCGGCCGATGTCGCTCTCGCGCAATCCCTGGCACATTCGTGAGTACACACCCGCGGAGTTGTCAAGCCTTGCCAGGGAGTTTTTTACTTCGGTTGAAATGAAAGGAGTTGGGGGTAATGAGAAAGTGATGACCTACTACAATCGAAATAGAGAGTCGGTGAATAGGATGATGCGGTGGGATATTTTCAACCTGCAATACAAATTGCCAGCGGCTTTGTTGAGAATCCCCTACGAATTATTGAACCGAATCAATAGAAATAAATTGAAAGACGGAGCAGATGAATTAGTAACAGGTATCCATCATTCTGACTACCTGCTAGTAGAAGACGCTGAGCAAGCGTTAGATTTATTCTTGATTGTTAGAAAGTAAAAAAAGCGTTGAAGACTTAGTCTTCAACGCTTTGATAATTTATCTATCCTCCTGCGGCAAATCGCCTCGCATTTGTAAACTAGCTACCAGTCTTGTATAGGCGTCCTCGTACTTCTTAGCCAACTCCTCTTCTCCATTTTCATAGAGGGCTCGCTGAATGGCGTTAAGTATAAAAATGTTTCTTCTCAGATCGCTGGTCAGCCCATATCCTTCGTTGATCAAGTATGTAGCCATTTCATCTGACCGATCACCAATCACTTTACTGATCTCAATGGCTTTATCTTTTTCTCCCACTTGAAACAGCAAGTCGATGGTTTCGGGAGTAGTGTGATCGTACTTGATGGCTTTGTCTGGCATTTTGGCCAGTGAGAACAAAAGCACGCTATCTGCCTTTGCCATTTTTCCTTCATCAATTAAGGCTTGGGCAAGTGAGTTCAATGAGCTGCGATGGTTCACCACGAATCCCCTATAGTCATCTGTATAATAGATTTTCTCATTGTCCAATCCGCGATAGCGAAACTTGTTAAGCATGATATCATAACTTCTCTCGGTATCTACCAGGTATTCTCTGTCTTTGCGTGGATTTTTAACGGGAAGAATCCGGTAGGCATTTCCTTCCTGAACAGCGTAGGGGCTTAGATCCAAATTGATTTGTGACATGGAGGTATGATTCAAATAAAGTGGACGTTCCCAGTTATTTGACACGAGCAAGTCAAGGAGTGCAAGATCTTTTTTCTCCAGTCCTCCACGCAGCAATCTGATTTTCATTTGATCCACCACCAAACTGTCCATGCCTTTTGGTATGATTCCTTTGGCTAGGACAGCCGCTTTATCAATGTTTAACGTGAACACTCTACTCGGCACTACGTTTCGATCATTATCGCGCAACTGTTTATAGTCTTTAGAAATCAGCCCGATGTATTGCTTCGCATCAATGCTCGCAATCTTCATATCGACAAATGGCAAGTAGTCATTTGGCCCACCTTGTTGATAGTTTTTTGGAGAGAGTGTGTAAGGGAAAGGTTCTGATTCATATGCTTTACGCGTAGTTTGATAGATATACCAATCCGTATTGAAGTAGCTCAATACCATCACGCGTAAATCAGTACGGACGCCTTCAGTTTCTTGAGCATACCACAGTGGGAAGGTGTCGTTGTCTCCGCCAGTGAAAATGATTCCATTAGGGGCGCAAGACTCCAGGTAATTCGTAGCGGAGTCTACCGAGAAAAAGCGATCAGAGCGATTGTGATCGTCCCATCCGTCTTTGGCCATTAGTGCCGGAGCCACTAAGCCGATAAGCGTGGCAGCAATGGCTGCGGTTTTTCCGTTCTTTAAAAACTTCTGAATTAATTCTGCCAGCCCAATCACGCCTAACCCAATCCAAAAAGCGAACGCGTAGTAAGATCCGGCATAAATGTAGTCGCGCTCACGCGGCTCCGTAGGTGGGGAATTCAGGTAAACCACAATGGCCACACCGAGCATCACAAACAGTAGCCCAACGACTGCAAAACTCTTTGTGTCCTTGGTGAATTGATAAAACATGCCCACCAATCCTAGAATAAACGGGATCATGAAAAAATTATTTCTGGCTCCGTTGTTGGCCAACACATCAGGTACACTTTTGAACCATTGCCCCGGCTTCAGCCAATCAGCGCCTTGCTCATCGCTTTCGCGACCGGCAAAATTCCACATGAAATAGCGCATATACATGGTGCCAATTTGATGGGTAAACATGTAGTATAAATTCTGGCCGAAAGTTGGCTTTTGGCCTTCGGGAATGCCCAGGATATTCATGTACGTTTCTTTGTGCTCAGAATTCCAAACGCGGGGTAATATTGTCTGTTGGTCAGGCTCGTAAACGTAGCTGAATTTTCTGTCCGTAATTTCGTATTTGTCTTTTCCTTTGGTGTAGATTGGTTCGCCATAATCCACGCCAACAACCTGAGCTGTGTAATAGGGGCCATAAAGAAGCGGTCTGCTGCCATATTGCTCGCGCTTCAAATAGCGGACAAAACTCATTGCATCCTTAGGTGCATTTTCGTTAATCAACGTATCATATCCAGATCGAATGATGATCGTTGCATACGATCCGTAACCGATCAGAATGAAGGCAGTGCCCAGCAAAAAGGTGTTCCAAACGGGTTTGTTTTTTTTCTGTGTGTAGTAAATTCCAAAGGCTAGTAAACCCGTCAGCAAAAGCGTAAAAACGAGTGCGCCTGATCCGAAGAA
>JABFSY010000394.1 GCA_013140395.1 Cyclobacteriaceae bacterium | reverse complement strand
CAATAAAGCCAGGCCTATTAAACTGATCTACTTTTTCATCTAGAAAGTCTTTGAGGCTAAGAATGTGTTGACGTTTCCTGGACGTCATTTGAAAACTAAGCTCGTAAATACTTCTTGATTCCTCTTCATTTCTCTGAGAATCTAATCTCAACTCTACGATTGATCGCATGTGCGGCTTCATCTTTGCCCTGTGTCAAGGGCTTCGACTTTCCTTCACCTTTTGTAGTGATTCGATTGGCCGCTACATTTAACTTTATTAAGTAGGCAGCTACGTTTTCCACTCGTTGCTTGGATAGACGCAGGTTATATTCGTCAGAACCTCTTTCATCGGTGTGACCGGTCAATTCAATTTTCCATTTTGGCCTCGCCCGAATCACCTCCAACCACTTGTCCAATTCAGAAAATGAATGGGTCACCAATTCAGCGCGATCAAATTCAAAAAAGATATTCTTCAACACATACGTTTTGTTGACTTCTATTTCAGTATAGCCAGAGATGACAGGTATCTTTTCGAGCGGAGGGGTATCGAGCGGAATAACCCTCACATCATCAATAAAATAATAGGCTGCTTGATTGAGCATTGCTTCTTTCGCTTTTGAAAACTTGATTTGATAAGTACGGGTCGATTTGTTATCAGAAAAATTGCCAATGGTTAGAAAACGTTCGCCCCCTTTTGCTTGCCACTCCATTCCACATTTTGCCCATATGCCGGTAGTTCGGGTGTACGCGGTCGGCAAAACTAACTCATAGGTTGGCTTGGAATACACCACAAAATCGTCATTTCGTCTGTTGGCAGAATCGTTTAAAAAAAAGCCGATGCGATCAATACTAAATTTAGAGTTGGACGAGAGTTTGTAATAAAACTCTATGTAGTAATTGCCCCCCGGCTTCATAGGCGCTGTTAATTCCGTCTGTATATACTCGCGATACCCGGAGTTGGTAAAACAATAAATACCCGAATAACCTTTTCCCGTGTAAGCTTTTGAGTGCCCCGCCCAATTTGTGGGCACTCCTGCATCTCCTTTGCTGCAAGCATTGTATAGATCCGGGGTGCCTCGATTGGCCGACACCCAGCCCGGGGCGAGGTTGCCGTCTTTTGCCAGGTTGTAAGAACCCGGGCACGTAAAATATTCCTCAAAGCTGCCATTGCGAACTAGATTATGCGCAAAAAGATGCGAAGAGAAACCGCAAAAATTGAAGAGTGAACCGATGAAAACAAGGCAACAACCTGTTCGACTCACACCACTTTATTTAAAATAGGTCAATTCAATTCTAAACTTAGCTTCCGTTGCACCGAGTCGACTATACGCTGACTTAGAAATCTGGATAACAATGTCAGGATTGGTAGACGGAGGCAACACACCTGTAATACGGACAAATACTTCTTGACGGCTTGCCTCATTTCGAACTTTCAGAATAGTACCAGGCTTAATCGATCGGTGCAGCGCGAGGTACTTTCGATTTGATTCGGTGCCCTCCATCAATTCAGCCATACCCGATTCCTTCACCTCATCTGTTCCAATTACATTTTCCGAAATCCTTATTGCTGCCATTGAGGTGCTTACAGGCTTCTGGATGGTTTCGGTGCTTGCTTGTGCACTATACTTTGGCTGAACGACCAATAACATTTTTCCAATTGGCAACTCGTCTTGCAAATTGTTCCACTCTTTTAATTGTTGTACGGAGATACCGTACTGCCGAGCAATTGAGTACATCGTTTCTTTGGCAACCACAGTGTGCATAGAACTGACCGATTTCATCTCCGTGGGAGCCGAAAGAATAACTTTATTTGTCGTGGACGGAATAATAAGTTCTTGACCAAGCGAAAGATTGTTCTCTGCTAGCCCATTTGCTTTTTTAAGATCCTCCACAGAAACCTCATACTGCCGAGAAATAGAAAACAACGTTTCTTTTGCTGCCACCACATGCCGTTTTCCCTCTTTCACTTCGGGTTTTATTTTTGGCGTATATGGCACTTTTAACAGACGGCCTACAGAAATTCCGCCCTCTGAAGACGGATTGCTTTCTAAAATAACCGTTACCGGCACACCATATCTTCGAGAAATCGAGTAGAGTGTCTCTTTTGCATCGATCTGATGAATAATAAATTGCTTTCCATTTATCGTTTCTACACGCAACGAGTCAGATGTTGACGAGGACCAAGAGAGCAATACAAACAACAGTTTTACCATAATGCTGAAACAAAGCGAAAAGTTACCAAATTATAAAGCGCTATTCAAATTCAAAATTCTATACATCCCAACTGATATACACGAACCTTGCCAAGTTAAAAACGTTTATTGGGTGAAGTCTATTACTTTTGCACCAAACAATCCATTAAAATGAACAAGCTAGCGATATTGATATTGGCATTTGTCGTTTTACTACCACCCCTATCGAAGGCACAAACAGGCAAAACGACCAAATCAAAAGTGATGGTGATGGAAATCAAAGACGAGATTGATCCGCGCATGCTTCGCTATGTCAAATTGGCCCTCGAAAACGCTGAAAAAATAAAGGCAGACTACGTAGTCATTGATATGGACACCTATGGAGGAGTGCTCACAGATGCCAAAGAAATTGTGGACTTAATAATGGATTTTAAAAAACCCATTTGGGTCTATGTTAACTCTGATGCTGCATCTGCAGGAGCTTTGATTTCAATTGCATGCGATAGTATCTATA
>JABFSY010000511.1 GCA_013140395.1 Cyclobacteriaceae bacterium | reverse complement strand
GTGTGCTGCTTGGGTTGGCTACACTTTCGGGTTACTCCTAAGTCACATTACGAGTTTCTCCAGTTACACTGCCTGTTTTATGAATAACATTGTGAGATTCGTCAATCACATCGGTAATTTCGTGAATAACATTGCAAGATTCGTCAGTCATATTACGAATTTCGTCAGCAACATTGCGAGGTTCGTAAATCACATCGGTAGTTTCGTGAGTTACATTGTCAACTTCGTGCGCAACATTAGCAGTTTCGTAAAACAAGGTGCTTACTTTCTCCGGTTACGCTGCTTTATTTTAAAAGAAGGGCAGGAGTACTTTGGATACTCCTGCCTTTTGTCCATGGTGCGGTGTCCGTTTTTTAGTCACCCGTGCGCTTTGTAAACTTTAGGGCGCTCACTTGCTTGTATTGGGGGCTTGATGCTCCGAACACGGATTTTACATACGTCTTTACGTCCAAGGCTGTGTCGACCATGCCTGTTCCTTCGGCATAGAGGGCTTTGTCTCTGGCTATCCGTGCATTGCTTACCGCTGTGGTGGCATTTATCACGGCTGTATTTTTTGCCTTTAAGTCTGTAAGCATTGTGTTTAATGCTGTCAATTTCAATTCATTCTCATTCGGCAGATATTTTGGTTCAGCTGTTAGTGTTGCTATCAGTTGCGCAAAGTGGTCTATCAATTTATCATAGCTCTGCTGTGAAGTTGAAGCGGTTTTTACGGGTTCTGCTCCTTCGGCTAATGCCTTAGCATCGGGTTTTTCTACTGCTTTTGCCCGTTTTCCTTGAATTTTCAGATTGGTAGTCTTTACATCGTCAACGGTTTGCTTAGTGGCTTCGGTTGCTGCCAAGGCACTGACGATTTTAGTGGAAAGTGTCTTCAATGGTTTAAAGGCTACTTCTCTTGCATTGGTTGCATTGTCATACGCTGTCTTTGCTACTTTTACTGCTTGCAGTGCTGCGTTCGCTGCTGTAAGTTGTGTGTTCAAAGCTGGCAGTTTTAATGTCGCTTTGCTCGGATTGTACGTTGCTCCGTAGCCCGTACAAAAGCTAATGAGATCCTCGAAGGTCGCTACATTTCTAGCATGACCTGTTTCTGTGGTGCTTGTGTCGTGTTTTGAATTTAAAGGGTTGAACATATCAATAAGGAGAAAAGGATAACGCCTATGTTGATTCAAATTGACGCTATCACCTATCTAAAACGAGATTATTTGTGGACTGCTGCAGGAAAGTTTATGTTTCTATTTGGCAATTTCTATAAGATTTGCTGAGTAGAAGGTGCAAAAAAAAACGGGCTTGCAATTGCAAGCCCGCCTTGGGAAAAAATAATTGGCAAATTGCGGATTAGTCAGATACGCTTCCCAAGTACTTCAATGTAAACCTGTAAACTATGAAACTTCGCTCAAAACTAGCTTACTTAATTGATGAACCTAGTTTTGACTGATTAGAAGAGAATTAGAATTTAGGGCTTGCTAAAAACTACCGTCATTTGCGTGCCTTGGCCAACCGTTGAATCCACTTCAATTGTTCCTTTGTGGATAGCTATGATTTTTTGGCAAAGAGACAATCCTATGCCATGACCTTTTATTTTAGAGGTGCTGTCCGTTCTATAAAAAGGCTGAAATATATTTTGCAGTTCTTGCTTTGCAATGCCAGGGCCGTTGTCAAAAATTCTAATTTCCAGTTCGCTCTTTGAGCAAAGCAGTGAAACAGTAGCTGTTTTATCGTCTGCAAACTTGCATGAGTTTTCAATCAAGTTTTGAAGAGCAGTTTTTAAAAGATAAAGATTTGCCTGAAGATAAAGGTCTTCCTCATTATCTGGCATAATCACGGTATGAATATCTACTTTGTATGCAGCGTTCAGTGATTGAATGCTTTCCCTGACTTCCCAAAGTACTTCATCAATTCTGACGCTTGAGGTTGCCAAACTCATATTGTTTTGATCTAAGGAAGCCAGATCAAGTAAACTGTTTGAAAGTTGGTTTAGCTCCTTTATGTCATCTAAAACTGATTGAATGATTTCCCTATACTCATCTGATGCGCGATCTTTTAAAAGGGTCACTTCCAATTGCGAAGTAATTTTAGTCAATGGATTTTTTAGTTCATGAGATACATTAGTGAGAAATGTTTTTTGGAGCGTGAAGGAGTTTTCGATACGGCCAAGCAAACTATTAAAGATGGCGACCAAGTTCCCGATTTCATCTGGCTTGTCAAGGCCTTGCAACCGTTGACTTAGGTCAACGGTAGAAATATTTTGGACATCAACGATGATTTTCTTTATAGGCTTAAGTGCCCTGCCTGCATAAACCCAACCTGCTACGGCAACAATAGCGATCATTGCAAAAAAGAGTAATACTAAAATCCTCTTTAAAGCGATCAATCTAGCTTGGCCTTGCACATCAATAGCTCCGGCTAAGACTATGTAAAAATGATTTTTATCCTTAAAAGAAATGCCTACAATATCAAATTCCTTTTGTGAGAATCGTTGCTCGCCTGTTTGTTTGATCTTTTGGAGCAGGGGTGCTGGCGCATCAAATCGGATGGTGTCATTATTTGTATAGATCTCTTTCCCTTGATCGTCAAAAATCGAAATGTTCTCGCGAAAAAGTACATCGTGCTTAGAACGGTCAATAGTTTTTAAAAGTGTAGAGTCAACCTGTTCAATTTTAAGTAACAGAATAGCAGAGGTAGTGGCTTT
>JABFSY010000188.1 GCA_013140395.1 Cyclobacteriaceae bacterium | reverse complement strand
TTGATTATGCTCAAGATTTATTAGATGCCGAATTGGTGGTTAAGCAAGGGGAAAGAATTTTAATAAAACTTCCTGTTTTTGATATTGTCGACACAAATCAACAAGCATCGGCAAAAACAAATATGGCGACCGCGGCTTCTTTGGCGACAATTGGCCTGACCGCGGCCACCACTGGCTACCTGTAATCGACCACCCCAGTGACAAGTCTGCCGTTGATTTTATCATCATAGCCCCGCTGCATTATTCGGTTGTTTCCAATGGCTTAAAAATCGAAGAGAGCTTTATTGATTCAAAAAGAAAACTCACCCACTGGCGCGAAGAGGTGCCCATCCCTGTGAAAGTCATGGTGGTGGGTATTGCCCGATTTGCGGTGCAACACGCAGGCAAGGTCGATGATATCAGTGTAGAGAGTTGGGTCTATCCCCAAAACCGGGCTGAAGGATTTTATGACTATGCTATCGCGGTAAAAGTGCTGGACTACTTTCACCGAAACATCGGTGCATACCCTTTCAAAAAGTTAGCTAATGTGCAATCGAAGACTCGGTGGGGAGGCCTAGAAAATGCGGGCGCTATCTTCTACTCCGAGAGCTCGGTCAACGGAAAGGGTGATCATGAAGGATTAATTGCACATGAAGAAGCTCATCAATGGTTTGGCAATTCAGCGAGCGAAAACGATTGGCATCATGTATGGCTAAGTGAAGGCTTTGCCACCTACTTCGCGAACTTGTACTTAGAACATGCCTATGGCCGCGATCGACTGGTGAAAGAACAATTACTTGACCGCGATCAAGTCATCAAGTATTACCAAAAAAATCCAGCACCCATTGTTGACACAACCTTAACCGATATTAGTAAAGTGCTTAGTACCAATACGTATCAGAAAGCAGGATGGGTGCTGCATATGCTTCGGCATAAAGTGGGTGACGCAGATTTTTGGAAAGGCATTCGCCAATACTATGCTACGTATCAAAAAAGCAATGCCATGACGGTCGATTTCAAGAGAACTATGGAAACAGCTACCGGAAAAGATCTGACCTTGTTCTTCGACCAATGGTTGTACGAAGGGGGACAACCAAAAATTACAGGTACCTGGCGGTATGACGCCAAGACCAGCCAGGTCCTGCTTGAGATTTCTCAGGTGCAGCCGGGAATATATTTTCGCTTTCCGCTAGACCTAAAAATGGTGGGAAGGGACGGCAAAACCCACATTCAAACGATTCAAATTGACTCTAAAACATCCAAAACAAGCTTGATTGTCCCTTTTATACCCAAGGAACTGACATTAGATCCTGACATCTGGCTGCTTTTCGAGGGTAATTTGGTCAAAAAATAAACAGGCCTACAAATTCACTTATCCATACATTTTAAGACTTTGTGCTTGCAAATCAGCTTATTGCCCTTATTTTTGCAGTCCTTTTAGAAAAGCAATATGGCAAACCACAAATCAGCAGAGAAAAGAATCAGAGCAAATGAGACAAAACGCGTGAGAAATCGCTACCAGGCGAAGACTACTCGCACTCAGATAAAGAAATTAACTGGCACTACTAAGAAAGACGAAGCAGCGGTACTTTTAAAAGAAGTAAGCGGCATGATCGACAAGTTGGCCAAGAAGAATGTCATTCACTGGAAAAAAGCTGCTAACCAAAAGAGCAAGCTGGCTAAGCGCGTAAACGCACTCGCTTAATTCCATTTCCAAAAAAATATTTTTCCCTCTCTAACTTCGGTTGGGGAGGGTTTTTTTATGTGCATTTTTCGCTAGTTGATGAGAAAAAGAACTATATAAAAATCAGAACGTAAGTAGCCGCTGTCTTCGAACCGAACTGGCGCCTTCTGTGAAATAGATTTTTCCTACCTTTCAATAGTGAAAATCGAAGATAGCAAACCCCTTAACATTAAAGACTGGAATCCGGAAGACCGGCCGAGAGAGAAACTATTGCTGAAAGGGACCTCAGCCCTCTCCGATGCCGAGTTGATCGCCATCTTAATCGGCTCGGGCACAGCCAATTTGAGCGCTGTAGATGTCTCCAAAAAAGTATTGCTGCACGGAAAGAACAACCTGAATGAACTGGCCAAACTCTCGGTAAAAGAGTTGATGAAGATAAAAGGCATTGGTGAAGCAAAGGCGATCACGATAGTCGCTGCACTAGAGCTTGGGCGTAGAAGAAAAGAAACCGATAGTGAAGAGAAGCCAAAAATTAGCAGCTCAAAAGACGCCTTTGAATTACTAAGAGGCGATTTGATGGACTTGCCACATGAAGAATTTTGGGTGCTGTTACTCAATCGTGCCCATCGTGTCATCAAAAAGAAAAGAGTTAGCGAAGGTGGTGTTTCTGGTACGGTGGCCGATCCAAAGATTATTTACAAAATGGCTTTAGAGGAATTGGCCAGTGGCGTGATCGTGGCACACAATCATCCTTCTGGTAATCTAACCGCCAGTCAAAGCGATATTGATCTTACTAAAAAGTTAAAAGAAGCCGGAAAATTTCTGGAAGTACAACTATTGGATCACCTCATCATTGCTGGCTCAAAATATTATAGCTTTGCTGATGAAGGAATTATTTAGTTCAAGATTCAAGATTCAAGATTTAAGATTTAAGATTCAAGATTCAAGATTCAAGATTCAAGATTTAAGATTTAAGATTTAAGATTTAAGATTTAAGATTTAAGATTTAAGATTTAAGATTTAAG
>JABFSY010000167.1 GCA_013140395.1 Cyclobacteriaceae bacterium | reverse complement strand
CCTTACCCACCCACCTAAACTGATTGAGCGGACCTCTAGAAAAATCTAACAGGGTTTTTAGAGATGCATTTTAGTTTACTTTGATCGTTTGCTTCAGAGTTTACTTTTCGTCTTTTGGAATCGTTAATTCCAAAATACCTTTATCATATTTTGCATTCGCTTTGGAGGCGTCAACATTGTCGGGCAATGCAAATGCACGGCTAAAGGATCCGTAGTTGGTTTCAATAGCATGAAAATTCTTTTCCTTTTTCTCATTGGTTAGTTTACGCTCGCCACTTACCGTCAAATGATTGTCTTTCAATTCGATGTTGAAATCTTCTTTGTTAAGACCGGGCACAGCGAAATGAATTTCATAGGAAACTTCATTTTCGATGATATCCACTTTAGGTACAAAGGTACTGCCGCCACTGCTTGCTACAGATTCATTGAAGAAGCGGTCTACCAGGTTGCTGAATGATGTCGGTACGAAATCATTCGCATTGTAACGGATGATGCTCATAGTATTTGTTTGTTTTTGGTTTGACATTGTTTTTAAATCCATGCAAACCCCTCAGGGAAAAGTATGCCATTAGAATAAAGCGCCATAATGACATGTTAATAAACTCCAAAATAGGAATGTAAGACAAAATGACTTGTTTTGGTGGTCAGAATGTGATATTACCAATAATAAATTCAACAGTAGTTCCGCTGTTGTTGAATCGATTGGCTGTGACATAAGTTGCTCGTACGCCTAGCTCGAGTCGTGGTAATAAGCGAAGAACATTGAAATCAAACGTTAACTCAGCACCAAAAGAGAGATAGTTGGCCGATGCATCGGAGAAAAAGATCCGAGTTGTATTGTTGTTGAGTGGCTGGTAAAAGTAAGAGCGACCTTTGCCTGTGCCTCCATCAAGGAACAGATTCGCTTTGATCCGCTGAATGTTAAGCACGGGGCCGATAGAAACATCTGGGCAAATAAGTGGTAACGCATAATTGGCAGAGAACATATAGAATTCATTGTCTCTTGGATACGAATAGCCACGGGGCTTAAAAATTCTATTCCTAAACTGATAAACATTTAAGTCAATACTATTAAAAGATGTTTGGTAGGCACCGCGGAAATAAACTGAATGATGTTTTAATAAACCGGGAAAATAGATTGCTCCCCGAATAGCCGTCAAGCTACCTCGGAAGTCTCCGCCAAAAGGTGTAGTGTAGTTTTCGAAAGTAAGAAGCTGAGCAAATTTTGGATTGAAGTCTTTTCGACTTGTTTTCATAGAGCGGGAATATGAAAATAGGAATTGATTGGAAATCAGTTGTCCGTTTCCAATCCGCTCGTTAAATCCAAAAAACAGCGAGTCATTGGCCGGAACGAACCGACTGGTGCCGGTTGAAATGATGGTGCCGTTTTGGCTGACCTGATTATTAAAGGACGCGACCTGAGTTACTCCAATTGAATTAGAGATATTAATTTCTGAAAAATACTTTGACCTTGTCAACAGTAGTGGAAGGCGAAACCCTCCCAAAAACCCAGTCTCTGACCAACTAAATTTCACGTCTCTTCCAAATCCAAATACTCCCGTATTGATTTCTCTGGTTCCAGTAAAAATTTGTGCATCGATTATCGGGTAAAAACCTTGATAGCTGACTCCCGCTTTCCACAACCCCGATTTTTCATCGATATCATACACATACCCCGCATTAACAGTGGTTGTCCCCAGCAAGTCTTTTGATGTAATACCCGCATAAATGTTGGTCAAATCATTGCTCAAATAGCTACCCCAGGTATATGGATTAATCAGCCCTCTCAAGCGCGAGTATTTCTTAACAGCGAATTTTTCAGTCGGGATATTTGAAAGTAAATTGGGAACCCCTTCCTGATCTACAAGATGTTGAAAGAAAGTAGATGGCTGTGGCTGCTTGATCCACTTTTTCCACGTGCTGGGTTCAAATGCAATTTTTGCTATGTCCAATCCATTTCTTCCTTGTTCGTTGTAGAAGATTGTGTTTCCATCGCGACTTACACTCGGATTGTATGCTCCATACTTACTCGAGGTAATTTGAAAACGATCTCCTGTACTAACATCAAGTGCATAAATATTATCGATGCCACTGATGGGTGAGTTGTACAAGATAAAGTTGCCCTTCGAAACAGGGTGCCCCACATTCTCGTCAGAAAAATCAGTCAGGTTTTTTTCTTCTCCGGTTTCCAAGGAAAATTGAACAATTGCCTTACCCGTTCGATTCGTTTTTAAGGCGACAATCTCTTTTCCACTTTCACTGAAACGCGGCATGGAGATAAAGTCATTGGTTGAATTCTCAAACCGTTTGATTTCTTTTCCGCTGAAGTAGTCAAGAACGACTAGCTTAGTTTGGTAGTCGGTAGTGGTTTCCACTGTAGCCACTTGATAGCCACTAGGGGAGAGAGCTGCGCCTGCGTAACGGCCTTTACTGGCGATCACTGTTTTGGTTTGGGAACCTAAGTCAAATCCTACAATGGCAGAAAAAGTTTTAACTCGCCAGCGCGGGTCATAGCGAAATTCATTCCAAACCACCCGACTGTTGGTGGCAGACAACATACCTGTTTCATTTACGATTCCTTGCGTGAATATTCTTTTTGCTCGACCATTCTTGTATACTATAAGAGTTTCTATATCGCCAATACCCGATTTTTGAACAAGCACACTTCCGTCTTCTAATTCTTGTGGGAAACGATAATCGGTGTAGACATCATTGATGCGCTCGTTCACTTTCGCGAATGGTGTGAGGGTAGTAGTATCTAACTGCGCTTGCCACTGCTTCTTGAGATCAATGGCCATTTCATTGTAAAGCTGTTTTACCGATAGCCCCGTTTCTTTTTTGATGGCGCTGGAGAAGGCTGAAGGAAAAGGAACGCTCCAGGCTCTTCGCGTAATGTTTTCCCACACCTCTGCATTGTTGGTTTTCTTGCGCAGATAGGAAACCATATGAAAGCCAAGTTTATAATGGTCGGGTATGTTGTGTTTGTAAGAACGGAGGTATTGCTTGTCGTAGCTAAAGTTGCGATTTTCCAGCAGATTAGTACGCAGCACTAAATCAAAATAGGGTATACGCCCTCTTCCACTATTGGTGAATGCCGTTTCGGTGGCCACTGCATCTCCCTCCCAAAACCACTGTGGCACTGTGACGTAGGACATGAGCGATAATCCATTTGCTCCAAATAAGTAATAGATGCCTTTGTTCACACCACGGGTGGCGTGTTGATATTGTACGATGTGTCTGTATTCGTGGGTAGCGAGCAGATCCAGCCAATCGTTGTTGCCTAAAAAGTTATAGTTCTGCGAAGGCATCCCGTAAAACTCAGACCTGCGTGGCGTGATCGAGACAAAGCCATTAGATACCGAGGATTGGTTCTGCAGAATGACAGAAATTTTTTTGGCTCTTCCACCCATCGTGCGCGACTCGGGTTCATGAATATGTTCTAGCGTATTGGCCATACGTTGCGCCTGAGCATCGAACCCAGTAGGATACAATACACGAAAATGCTTCGTGTTGAGTTGATACCATTTTAACGAAGGAGGGTTGTTATCATTGACGAGCGTTTCTTGTGCGAGAGAAGTAAAACTGACAAAAACTACGAATAGATAAAATACTCTCATGATTAGGGTATAAGTTTGAGTAGACCACTCAAATCAGAAGGCGTGATGCTCTCCATTTCGGACTTATCATAGATAGAAAGTAAATACACCTTTTTCTTGGAAACTTGCAAATGTGTGATCACTCTACCGCCTCCCGATTTCCCTTTCGATTTAGAAGCAATGGAAAGACGAATTTTATAACAGCCTCTCCCGATCATGGTTCCCTGAGCTGGAGATTTTTCTAGAGACGAAATGAGCTCTCTGAGTTCACTAGGGAGCGATGGGTATTTCTTAGCAAGTCTTTTGGCTTGCTTTTTGAAATAAAATGTTACTTCAACCTCAAAGTTCATTTAAGAATTCTCGAGCCGATTGGAGCTTCAGCTTTCCTTTTTTTGCGAGAGACACTTCGGCCACGGATTTTTTCAGCTCCTCTAAGAACTGTGCCTTTTGAGGCGTGATTGTTTTTGTTTTGACGAACGGAAGACTATCAAGTAATTCTTTTACAAAATCTGCTCTTTTATCGGCCACTTCAACGATCAGTTTCATTTCCCCTTTTGTCTGTAAAAATAGCTTGATAACCGATTGAAAGCAAATAGCTACTTTTGAGTGCGAAGAAAGAAATCTATGTTCAAGAGATGGGTGGCGATGTATCAGAAGTACAAAGACTACATTCGTGTAGACTTAGTCATGTATGCCGTCATGATCTTGATGATTGTGATTTATGCCATTTATACAATGGTATTTTTATAAACCTTCCGCTCATCACTTCTTGTTATTGGCCCTCATCTGATGTTTTCTGAAGCAAGTTAACTCGCACAGATTAATACTTGCTAGAAGTTAAGCAATACATTCAAACAAAATAGTATTGCTATTTTAACTCATTTTACGGTATTTTATTCTTGTGGTTCATACCGACATAGAATTTTATTTTGTTTATGTTTACCATATGTTAAACTTAAAATCATTAAACTATGAAGAGAATTGTACTGTTAATTCTTCTTTTTGCAGCGCTGGTGAACACCGGTTTGTATGCACAAGAGAGGGTAGTAACTGGCAAAGTAACAGGCGCTGATGGCGCTGGCTTGCCTGGTGTGAACGTAACATTGAAAGGTACTTCTACAGGAACGATTACCGATGTGGAGGGAGCGTTCTCGATCAATGCCTCCGGCAACGATCCTGAACTTGTTTTTTCTTTTGTTGGATTTACTACGCAGAGTGTTAGGGTTAGTAACTCAACTTCATTAGCAATTACGATGGAAGAAGATATCTCCACCTTGCAAGAGGTTGTAGTGTCTGGTCTTGCTACCAACGTAAAGCGTGCTAACTTGGCCAATGCGGTTTCAACAATTTCGGCAAGAGATCTTGTTGGAACAACTAGCCCGGTAACGACTGATGGAGCGTTTCAAGGTAAAATAGCTGGAGCAAACATTCAATCCAACGGTTCCATGCCGGGTGGTGGTTTCAACATGCAATTCCGCGGTGTATCTACTCTAGGATCATCTGCGTCACAGCCGCTCTTCATTGTAGATGGTGTGTATATTGATAACAGCCAAAATTCAAGCGGACGTTCTCAAGCGAATAAAGCAGTAGGTGGTTCTGCCGCCTCTGCACAGGATAATAACGCTAACCGACTGGCCGATTTGAATCCTGACGATATTGAAAACATTGAGATTTTGAAAGGCGCTTCCGCAGCAGCTATTTATGGAACACGTGCTAACGCTGGCGTAGTAATTATTACCACAAAGCGCGGTAAAGGCGGCAAAACAAAAGTTAGTTTCGGTCAGGATATTGGGGGAAGCAGTGCGTTGTCATTTTATGGCGGAGCAGACTGGACGCCACAAAAGTTAACTGATTGGTATAGTGCATCCGACATTCCTGCCTTGAATGCCGCTAAAGCAAACGGCACTTACACAGATTGGGAGAAGGAGGTATTTGGAGGTACCGGATCGATAAAGAACACCCGACTGAGCATAACAGGTGGTGATCAGAAAACGAAGTTCTACATCAACGGAAGCATTGCCGATGAAACTGGCATTGTAAAGAATACAGGTTTCCAGCGGTATTCTATTCGTGCAAATATTGATCATAAGATCACTAAGTGGCTTGACATTGGTATCAGTTCAAATTTCGTGAGTACAAACAATGACCGCGGGTGGGCTGGAAACGACAACTCCAGTATCAACTATGGATATTCTTTACCTTATACAAGACCCTATTATAACCTGTTCCCAGATGCAAAGGGCAATTATCCAGATAATCCAGTCGGTGAAAATCCCCTTGCCATTCGCGACAAAGCCGTAAACAATCAAAAAGTGAATCGCTTTTTTCAAGGATTTAACTTAACTGCTTATGCAATCAATACCGAGAAAACGACATTGGCATTTAAACTTAATGGCGGGTTAGACTACCAGAATGGATACGCCTTGATTTGGTTGCCAACTGAACTTCAATCTCAGCAAGGTGAACCAAACCCTGGCTACGCACAGGATACTAGAAACGAAGTAATTAAATACAATATTCAGGCATCCGCTGTATTAACCCACAATGCATTGGATGGAAAGCTGGCACTAACCACGTCTGCCGGTATTGTCCAACTTGGAACAAATGCTCGTGCCAATTATGTTCGTGGCCGAGGTTTGAGTCCTGGTGTTAGCAATCCCGCTCGTGCAGCCGTTTTTGAGCAGGATGTGCTCATCGAAAGAAGTACAGATCAAGGTATATTCGTTCAGCAGGAAGCTAATTTTGAAGATAAATTTATTGCTTCTGTTGGGGTGCGTTTTGATAGATCCACTTTATTAGGTGATCAAACGAAATGGTATGGATTTCCAAGAGGGTCAGTTGCCGCTAATATTCATAAACTTGTTAAACTTCCTGATGCGATTAGTCAGCTTAAAGTGAGAGCAGCTTATGGACAAACAGCTGGGTTGCCAACTTTTGGAACTCTTTACACCCAGTTTAATACAATTGGTGTTGGTTCCAAGCCTGGAGTTGTGCCATTTACTGCTGTAGGAACTCCAAATATCAAACCAGAGACAGCTACTGAATTTGAGTATGGAATTGATTTTGGCTTGTTCAACAATCGCGTAACAGCAGAGGTAACTTTGTATAACAAGAAAGTATTTGATCTTATCCAGCCGCTCACAACAGCGCCAACAACGGGAGTTACTTCGCAGTTGATCAATGCAGCTGACTTAGTCAATACAGGAATGGAGGTTTCGATAGGTGCTGACATAATAAAAAACAACAAAATTAGTTGGTTTGTGCAACCGATTTTCTGGTTCAATCGTTCTGAAATTACTCGCCTTGCAATTCCTGAAAGATTGACTGGCGGGTTTGGAGCAACTTTTGGACAGTGGAGAGTAAAACAAGACTTGTCACCCACTCAAATTGTTGGCCAACCTAGGACAGATCCAGCAAACCCAACTTCTTGGACAGTCTATGGTGATCAACAGCCGAAGTATGAGTTTTCGTTAAACCAACGGATTACGTTTTTGAAAAACTTTGAGTTTTCTGCGTTATTCAATTATCGTCATGAGTTTACTGTGGTTTCACTTGCACGCGTCCTTTGGGACGAGGGCGGAAACACCTCCGATTGGAATTCCAAGAGCTTAGGAAGAGGAAGTGATGGGAAATTAGTAACAGATCCTGCCAACGCAGTGGAAAATGGAATAGCTCGTCAGAATGTAAATGGACTAATATCAGAAGGCAAACCTGCAGAGGGTTACAACCCGGTAGTCACTAGTTTCTTAAAACTAAGGGAAGTATCACTTTACTACCGCATTCCGGCAGCTAGACTTCAGAAGGTTTTTGGAGGTGCCATCGAAGGAATTCGTATTGGTGTTTCCGGAAACAACATATTGAGATGGACCGATTATACTGCTGGCTACGATCCTGAGAATTCCAACTTTGGTTCTGCTGCATTAGGCAGTGGTGTTGATATTGGAAGTATTCCAGCCGTGAGGCGTTACATGTTTCATATCGCTATTGACTTTTAATTGTTAGTAATTCAACGAAATAATTTTTTAAAATATGAAAACAAAACTTTTTAAAGTTGTAATAACATTCATTGCATTATTTGCGATGAATGCGTGCTCGCTCGAAAGCGTTCCCGATCCCAACTATTTGGGAACTGGATCGATTGGAAATGATGATACAGCACTTGAGCTCAACAGCCTAGTTTATGGTCAGTTTTCACTTGCCAGAAATGGATTACCTATTTATCTTCAGGTTACTGGTACTTTGGGGAAGGAACTGTTTAACTTCAATGCCACAGAATCAAGGTGGATGACCGAGTTGAATGGCTTAAGGCCGATTGACAATTCTGCTTTTTACAATGGCGCCACTACCAGTTTCGGGTTGCCTATACGCCAAGCTAACATTCTTTTGGCTGCTGCTGAAAAGTCTACCAAGATTACAGCAGAGCAGAAAAATGGGTACAAAGGACTTGCAAATACTTTTAAGGGATTGGCGTACTTGTATATGCTAAATGTCCAATATCAAAATGGCGTGAGACTCAACGTAGAGGATCCATTTAAGCCAAGCAAACCGGCTACTTATGCTGAGTCTTTGGCCGGCATTGCTGGATTCTTGGACGAGGGTGCAACTCAGTTGGATGCTGGTAGTTTCGCCTTTTCAATGCCATCGGGTTTTAGTTCATTTAATACTCCTGTTTTGTTCAAGCAATTCAATAGAGCAATTGCTTTAAGAGTAGCAATTTATCAGAAGGATTGGGTCAAAGCTGCATTGCTGTATCCTCAGACCTTTAGGGTTGAAGCAGGCGTTCTAGAGAGTGGACCAGCACATACTTTTAATCCCAGTTCACCAGATATTGCTAATACTTTACTTAATACATCGTCCGTTACAATTGTTGGGCTTAACGAAGTTTTTGATGTGATCGAGGCCGGTGACAAAAGACTTGGGAAAGTGACCACAACTGGCGGGCCGTGGAGTTATACTTCTGGAACCAATGTCAGTGCTAAGTATAAGTCCGTTGTATATACTTCCGCTAGCCAATCAGTTCCTATTATACGAAATGAAGAGTTGCTTTTAATTGGAGCGGAGATAGCTGCCAATCAAGCAGTGCCTAACTTTACAGAAGTTAAAAGGCTTCTGGACATAGTTAGAGTGGCAAATGGCCTACCAGTATTAACAGCGGAGCCTGCGACAAAAGATCTAGCTATTAATGCAATTTTGAAGGAGAGGCTGTATTCTTTGTGGTATGAAGGTCATCGTTGGATCGACATGAGGAGATATGATAAGATACCCCAAATTGCTCTGCCAAACATTACACCTCCGATGAAAGTTTTAATTCAATTGGAGCGCCCAGTTCAGGAGGTGAATTGGGATGCGCAAAATCCTTAGTTTTTCTCATTAGTCGATAGAATAAAAACGGTGCCACATTGGCACCGTTTTTTTTTCGGCAAGATCAAGCTTCATTTCTTACTTTTGCACGAGTTTATTATATAC
>JABFSY010000199.1 GCA_013140395.1 Cyclobacteriaceae bacterium | reverse complement strand
CTGATGGTAAACCACGCTACAAAGAACACAGCCATGCCAGCCATCAAGAATCAAAGAGGATTGATAACGGCTTGCAGGGTAAAGTTCTGTTCCCATTGACTAATTAAATACCACGTGAGCGGTGTGGCAACTACCAACGCAATCACAATCAGCCAAATAAATTCTCGTGTGATAAGCAATATCACACTCGGCACCGTGGCGCCCAACACTTTGCGGATGCCTATTTCTTTTGTCCTTCGTTCCACCACAAAGGCTGTGAGCCCGAGCAAACCAAGGCATCGAATAAACATAGCGAGACCAGTGAACACGCCCGCTACTTTGCCCAATTGCTGGTCGGCCTTGTATTGACGATCAAACTCTACGTCTAAGAAGGAATAGTCAAACGGAAGGTAAGGGATGAGTTCGTTCCATTTTTTCTGAACGCGACTTATTGTGGCGGGCAAGTCTTTTCCTTCAAGGCGAATAGACATGCGGCCTACATACCTTGTCATTGCCATCATGAGTGGTTCTACTTTTGTATGTAGCGAGCGATAGTGAAAATCTTTCATCACCCCAATGATTTTTCCTTCACTCCTGCCTCCTCGTACTTTTTTACCAAGGGCCTGTTCAGGCGTCCAACCGAAATCCTTCATGGCCGTCTCATTGATCAGGTAAGCAGTGGTGTCATCCGATTTTACATCGCGCTGAAAGTCGCGGCCGGCCAGCAGTTTTATTTGGTAGGTGCTCAGAAAATCATGGTCAGCATAAATAAAATTGATATTGGTGGGCGACATCTTTCCATCTGTCATTTCAATCTCTGTATAATTGTTGCCGGCAGATTGTCCAGGTGTAGAGGTTGAGCTTGCGACATTGACTACACCCGGAATTTGCTTCAATTCTGTTTTTACAGCATCCAGATAATTGACAATAGCGGTGTCGCCATTGGTGGGCACGAGTATTATTCCTTCTTTGTCGAAACCAAGGTCTTGTTTGCGTACTACATCAAGCTGATCGTATACAAGGAGTGTTCCGGCTACCAGCATGATGGAGATAATGAACTGCGTGCTCACCAGCACTTTTCTCAACGCGTTGTGACCAAACATTCCTTTTGACGAAGGGCGAAATATTTGCACTGGCTGAAATTTAGAGATAATATAGGCGGGATACGCGCCAGCCAGCAATCCAATAAAAATGACGAGTGCTAAAATTATTCCTGCCATCATCCATGCATTTGGTAAAATCGAAAAGCTTAACGGAGATTCAACCAGTGTGCGGAATGGGGGAAGTGTTATCCACACCAAGACAACAGCAATCAATGAAGCGATGATGGTGATGATGAGCGACTCGCCCAAAAATTGGGCAATTAGCATTCTCCTGAGTGCGCCCAACGTTTTGCGAAGCCCAACTTCTTTTAGTCTTCTCGAAGCGCGTGCTGTAGCCAGATTAATATAGTTGAAGCATGCTATCAAGAGTATGAATACGGCAATGATCGACAAGATGTAAATGTTATTCATACTACCGCGAGTACCGTTCTCCCACGCGCGAGGCGGAGCCATGTAAATGCTAGCGAGGGGCTGTAGTGGGAGGTCTTCATAGTACATTCCACCCTTCTCTACATTTCTTTGCAAAAAGTCTTTCATCTTTGCACGAACGTTGTCAACAGATGCATCCTCGTGCAGTAGTACGTAGGTGTGAAAGCCATTCCAGAACCACGCACGGTCTTCGTTGTCTTTGTTATTGCGGCTCCATGTTGAAAATGAAATCAGGTTCGAGAATCGAAAGTGTGAATTCTCGGGAACGTCTTGCATCACGCCAGTTACTTTATAATTATCATAATCCATTTTAAGAGCCTGCCCAAGCGGATCCTCGTTGCCAAAATATTTTTTTGCCATCGACTCTGTCAATACAATCGAAAACGGTTCACGCAGGGCTGTCTTCTTGTCGCCTTTCAAGAGCTTAAAACTGAAAATATCAAACACGGTACTGTCTGCGATGTAGGAATCGCGCTCGTAGCTCGAAATGTCATTTCGCTGCGCCAGCAGGCTCCATTGCTGCAGGCGCACATAGTTTTCTACTTCGGGAAAGTCCTTCAAAAATCGCGGCCCCATTGGAGGTGAGCTGGTGGATTGAAACAACTCTTCATTCTCGGTTCGCAGATTTTCTACAATGCGAAAAATGCGGTCTGCTTTTTCGTGATAACGGTCGAACGAAAGTTCACTGTACACATAGAAGGCAATGAGTGTGAAGGTGGCCAAACCGACTGCAAGCCCGACAATATTAATTGTTGAGAACCCAGCACTTCGCACCAGCGAGCGCACAGATGTAATGAAGTAGTTTTTGAACATGGGTGAGGAGCGATTAAATGATGATGAACGACCTATCTTTCTTATAATACCTGGACGGAACAAGCCAAGGATGCGAACAGAGAAATGAAAATTTGCTTTCGTAATACTTCCATGTGCCACTTCGCGGTCAAACATTTCCCTCAGGTCGCCTTCGATGTCTTCAGCGATAGCAGGGTCGCAGAACCAACGGAACAACCGCAGGAAAAATTTAGGGGGCTGTATGTGCGGAAGTGAATTCATGATTTGGGGAATGCCATGCGCGGAATCGCTTTAAACATCTCTTCGCGCTGATCTTGTGTTTCGCGTAAAATACGCGAGCCAAGACTGGTGAGACTGAAATAGCGTTTTCGTTTACCTCCGCGTACATTGG
>JABFSY010000207.1 GCA_013140395.1 Cyclobacteriaceae bacterium | reverse complement strand
TCCTTTTTGCACCAATCAAAATTATGTGTTTACCAATCAATCTGTTTTTGATTTGGCCTCCAACCCTACATTGTATTGGCGATTGAATGGCACCTTGGTTTCATCTTCGCAAAATTTAATACAGTCCTTCGCCACTTCTAGTTCCCAGGAGATAAGACTGAAAGCCAAGATACCCGGCTGCGAAAATGAAATAATAAAAAATGTGACCACTGTTTTGCCAGGACCACTTTCTAATTTCACTTTCACTAATGGATGCCAAGCATCACCCGTTTCTTTCACCAACACCACCTCGGGCTCTGTCACTTCTTATTCCTGGATCTTTGGCGATGGCAATACCTCCTCTTTGTCAAACGCATCAAACACCTACGCCAACATTGGCTCATACGATGTAACTCTCCAGGCTAACAATGCTGCCGGTTGCCAAAACTCGGTCACTAAATCCATAACTATCTACTCCACCCCCCAACCCGACTTTTCCATCGGCCTTCCGCCATTTTCTTGTGCGGGCTCTTCCTCACAGTTCACAGATTTGACACCTGCGCCAACAGACAGCAATATCACTAACTGGACTTGGGGCTTTGGCGATGCTGCCAATGGATCTTCGCTTGTCAAAAATCCTTCTTATACGTACGCTACCGCAAATACGTATAACGTTTCTTTGGCAGTAGCTACTAATTTTGGCTGTACCAACTCCATTCAAAAGGTTGTAACTATCTCTCCTTCACCAGTGGCCGGTTTTTCTAATCTTCCGGCTTGTGTCAACCAAACAACTCAGTTCACAGACGCTTCTTCCGGCAGTATAAAATCACGTTTATGGCAAATTCAAAGTAACACCTTCAGCACCGCAAATCCACAGTATACTTTTCCAGCCTCCGGCAGCTTTCCAGTAGTACTCACAGTGACGGGTAACAACAACTGTGTGAGTCAAGCTAGCAAGAATATAGTGGTGCCCATTGTGCCATCGCTCGATTTTTCGGTACAAGCACCATGTGCCGATTCGCCCACGGTTTTTACCGAGTTAACTACTTCGGTCGATCCATCCATTTCTAAATCCTGGTCATTTGGAAGTCAGGGCACTGGAAATGGCAGCCCAGCCCAATATGCTTTCTCATCAACCGGCACGTATGTGGTTCGCCTCAACTCTACTCGGCAGTCTGGATGCATTTACTCAGTTTCGAAAAATGTGACCATCATTGCTCCACCCATTGCTGACTTCATACCCTCCATAGATGCAGGCGCTGCGCCTCTTCCTGTTTCTTTTACCAATAATTCTTCGGGCGCAAATTCCTACTTGTGGAAGTTTGGCGACCCGGGCAATTCAACGTCCGTTTTGGTATCACCTACCTTTGTTTTTAGTGAATTGGGTGCCTACAACGTTGAACTCAGCGCTTCTAATTCGGTTGGTTGCACGAATCGACTTAGTAAACCGATCAGTGTTGTTATTCCCAACGTGGACGCGGAAATGACAGATTTCTTTTTTGTGAAGGAACCAAAGACAGGCAGTCTGCAGCCAGTTGTTAAACTGCTGAACAGAAGTAATATCACGTTGACCAATCCGATCATTTTGCTGGACGTAGCAGGGGGTTCAGGTGTTTCCCAACAAATAACCGGCACAATCAAACCGAATCAAGAGATATCGCAGATGTTGGACTTGAAACTGGTACCAAAGACCAATCAATATGTATGTGCCGAGGTGGTGGTGGTAGGAGACACAGACACTTTTTTAAATCGAAGATGCTTGTCGCTCTCAGGCGAAGAAGTGCTCTTTACCCCCTTTCCCAATCCGGCACGAGAACAGCTAAATATGGACTGGATCAGTATTGATGGCTCGGCAGTAACTTTTCAAGTTTTGACGAGTGCGGGCGCTGTTTCATTTCAGCAAACCATTTCTTCTATAAATCCTGGCCTTAACAGGCTTGTGATCAATACATCTACCTTGCTGTCAGGCACCTATTTTATTCGCTTTCGCGACCGCACGAATGACCGGACTTTCAGTTTGGTCGTTTTAGGCAATTGATTTAGCGTTAGCCAAATAAATCATTAACTTTTTAAGATAAATTTGAAGTTCCTACGGTAATTCTTAATTATTAATTAATAATATTTGTTAACGGAAACAACGCAATTGAATTCATGAAATGGCCATTAATCTGTTCTACACCAAACGGAATGATCATTCAAGCCATCCCATGTGACCAAAATTAAAAAGTATCAATAGATGAAAGTAAAACTAGATGCCACCGACCGGAAGATTGTAGAGATCCTTCAGGCTAATTCAAACATTACAAATGCGCAGTTAGCACAAGACATTGGGCTTTCTCCGGCACCTACGTTGGAACGGGTGAAAAAATTGGAAAATACCAGTGTTATCAAGAGCTACCATGCTCTAGTTGATATGGCTAGTATCGGATTGGGGGTATGCACGTTTGTGACGGCTTCATTGAAGGGCCACAACAAAGACAACATTAATCGATTCATCAAAGAAATAAAAGAAATCCCTGAGGTGATAGAATGTCACCATGTAACAGGGCAATATGATTTTATTTTGAAGGTGGTAGCGTCAGATATTCCTGCCTATCAAAATTTGATGTTGGAAAAACTCTCAAATATTGAAGTGGTCGACAGCCTACAATCTACAATCATCCTGTCGACTTTTAAAGATAGCAAATCAGTTCCCTTACCATGAGTGCAGAAGTGGCAGAAAAATCGTTAGTTCTGAATGATCAACAGATCAATCAGAAGATCAAGCGAATGGCCTATGAAATTTACGAGAACAATTTCAAAGAAAAGTCCATTGTATTAGCCGGCATTGACGGACAGGGCTACTTATTGGCAAAAATACTTGGAAAAGAATTGGCAGCGATTTCACCTATCGAGGTAATCATCGCCAAAGTTTCTTTGGATAAGTTTTCGTTAGAGCAATCGGAGGTAAAGATAGATAAGATCGAAAAGGAGTTTAAGAAGAAATGCGTATTGTTGGTGGACGATGTCTTGAATACCGGCCGGACATTAGCATATGCCATGAAGCCATTCTTTGAAGTAGGCGTAAAAAAAATTGAAGTAGCGGTGTTAGTCAACAGAAGCCACAAGTTGTTTCCCATACTACCCACCTATGCCGGCTATGAACTGTCCACGACCCTGAAAGATCATGTGGAAGTTTTTTTGGGGAAGAAATCATCCGTCTATTTACATTGATTGAACCCCGAAGATTTTCAAGTGCTAATTTTAAAACTGTACATCTTAAATCGTAAATCAATTGTCTCTCCATAAGAAAACAGAATTGAAGAAAATCACTACTCACCAGCTTCAAGAAATGAAAAAGCGGGGCGAGAAAATTGCGATGCTCACCGCCTACGATTACAGCATGGCAAAGATCATTGATGCGGCCGGTGTCGATATCATACTGGTAGGTGACTCTGCATCAAATGTGATGGCCGGCAATGAAACAACGTTACCGATTACACTCGACCAAATGATTTACCATGCCTCTTCGGTAGTTAAGGCTGTGAAACGGTCGCTGGTGGTGGTAGATATTCCTTTTGGCTACTATCAGGGAAGTTCGGGTGAAGCACTCCGTTCCTCCATTCGTATTATGAAAGAATCGGGTGGCCATGCAGTGAAAATTGAAGGCGGCAGTGAAGTAAAAGATTCTGTCCTCCGTATTTTAAGTGCAGGTGTTCCGGTAATGGGGCATTTGGGGTTGACGCCACAATCGATTTATAAATTCGGAACCTATTCGGTGCGTGCCAAAGAAGAAACAGAGGCAAACAAATTGATCGAGGACGCGCTTCTCTTGCAAGAGTGTGGATGCTTTGGTTTGGTGCTCGAAAAAATCCCAGCCGAGCTGGCAAAAAAAGTAGCCAATCAATTAGACATACCGGTCATTGGTATTGGGGCCGGCCCCGATGTAGATGGTCAAGTGTTAGTGATGCAGGATATGCTCGGCATTACAACAGAGTTTAAGCCGCGATTTTTAAGACGGTATGCCGACTTGAACACTATTGTATCAGATGCCGTGCAACATTATGTGGCGGATGTAAAGGCGAAGGAATTTCCTAACCAAGAGGAAAAGTATTAGTTACAAGAAACAGCCGTCTCAACATCTGACTCTGCCCCAAACCATACGACACTATACTCACTATCCAACCCAATTCCAATTGCTTTCCATTGCATGTCTTTCCAAATTCCGGAATTTATAATCACAGCATTGTGCCCGGCACTTCCTTGCCAACCCGACAAAGATGTTTTTGCATTAACTCCAGCCGAACTCCAGTGAGCGATCTCAAATCCGTTGCCTTCATAGCCCACAATTTCTTTGGGTTTATTCCACATGCAAGCTGCTTCTGCATGATCTCTGGTGTAGCAGCAGGGTGACCAATCGCCCTTTTTTGACCAACTATGCATGTTACATTTGTTATCGTCCTCATAGTTTTTGTTTAAATCTTGAACGTGTGCTTTTGCCACCTGGGTGAGTTTAGCCGAGAGGGGAACAGCTGGCAGCTTGTTGGTTCTTCGATAAGCCATGATCAAGTCGTAGAGTTTCTTTTCCTCGGTCGTTAGGCAGGGCTGGGCGTAGAGGGTCGCTCCTGTAACCAGGAAAAGGAATGAAAATGCAGCGAGGATTACTTTCATGTGTTTATTTTTTTCTTTTAATGCAAATGCCTGCCTGTCGGCAGACAGGGAATGGCCAAAATAGTTAGTCTTTTGGAGTTAAGAGTGTACATAGCCATTTCATAGACGATTTAATTGATGGTTGCGCCCAAATAATCGTAATATGTGGGCATAATTTTTTAATTTTCGAATCCAAATCTGATCCCTCAGCTTTGTGATTGTCAATATAACTTGTTTTAGCCAAAAAAATTATTTCTATGAGCGACCAAAAAATTACCATCACCAACGGAAAATTAAATGTGCCCGATAACCCTACCTTACCCTTTATCGAGGGTGATGGTACGGGTATAGATATCTGGCCAGCGGCAAAACATGTTTTTGACTCGGCCGTGGAAAAAGCCTACAAAGGCAAAAGAAAGATCAATTGGAAAGAGGTGTTGGCAGGAGAGAAGGCATTTAATCAAACAGGCAACTGGATGCCGGAGGAAACCCTTACCATTTTTCGTGAATACCTGGTAGGTATAAAAGGCCCTTTGACAACCCCTGTGGGCGGAGGGATCCGTTCTTTGAATGTGGCGTTGCGTCAAGAGTTGGATCTGTACGCTTGCGTGCGTCCTGTACGTTGGTTTAAAGGAGTGCCTTCTCCGGTGAAAGAACCACACAAAACCGACATGGTCATTTTCCGCGAGAATACAGAAGACATCTATGCAGGTATTGAATTTCAGCAAGGCAGCGATGACAATAAGAAGTTTATGACCTTCTTCAAAGAGAATTTTTCAAAGCAGTTCAAGAAAATTCGTTTCCCTGATACATCAGGTATTGGCATCAAGCCCGTGTCCAAAGAAGGTACTGAGCGGTTAGTACGGTCGGCTATTCAATATGCCATCGCTCAGAAAAAACCGAACGTGACGTTGGTACACAAAGGCAACATCATGAAATTCACGGAAGGGGGCTTCCGCGATTGGGGGTATGCACTGGCGAAGAATGAATTTGGCGCGGTGGAAATTGACGGTGGTCCTTGGATGGAGATAAACACAGGCGGTCATAAATTGATTATCAAAGACGCAATTGCTGATGCATTTTTGCAACAAATTTTATTGCGCCCTGATGAGTACTCGGTTGTTGCTACATTGAACTTGAATGGAGATTATATTTCCGATGCATTGGCAGCTATTGTGGGTGGTATCGGCATCGCCCCGGGTGGCAATGTAAATTACCTGAGTGGGCATGCTATTTTTGAAGCTACGCATGGCACTGCCCCCAAATACGCGGGTCAAGATAAAGTGAACCCAGGCTCGATTATTCTTTCAGGAGTGATGATGTTTGAATACATGGGATGGCAAGAAGTGGCGGATATGATTGTGAAAGGTTTGGATGGTGCTATCGCTTCCAAAAGAGTTACCTACGATTTCCATCGCCAAATGGAGGGAGCTACTTTATTAAAATGCTCAGAGTTTGGTGAAGAAGTGGTAAAGCATATGTAAGAAAGGTGTTCATCAAAATTCACAGCCCTGCTATCAATCAAAAGTAGCAGGGCTTTTTTATTTACACCAACTGTTGAAGCAATTGATCAAAGCTGAATCTCAATTTGTGCTTATGCATTTCCTACTGTCAACTGTGGTAGTCTTGAACCACAAACGTGAAATGCTAAATTTAAGAATTGAAGAACCAATTCGGATTTTGATGGTAGATATACGAGGCCTACTTTTGACACATGCATGTAAAGCTTACAGGAAGGTTTCTTCTCTTCTTCATGTTTTCGTCTCAAACGCTCTTCGCACAAACTTCGTACACTTCGGCAGCTCAGTTGAAAGCACAAATTGAGACGGCCAACAATGACTCTCTCCGAAGCTACTATTACTTACTACTATCGAATACGTATATCGAACTCAACCAACTGGATAGTTGCCGACTTGCAGCAAGTTCTGCTTTTTCAGTGGCGCAGAGAGCTGACTTACCTTTACTAATGGCTTGGGCAACTCACCTGGAAGGTAACTACTTTTTTTATGAGGGAAGATTTGACAGGGGAATAGCGATGCAAACACTAGTGCGGGAACAAGCAAAAAAATTGAATGCGCCACTACTCGAAGCTTGTGCAAAAAAGATGATTGGCTGGATGTATCTGGAGATGGGTAAAGAGAAAGAGTCCGAGTTGTTATTCAAAGAGAGTCTTCCTTTCTTTAAGAAGTATGCGCACGAAGATTTTCAGATGAATGTGGGCATTGCCTACTATGGACTGGCTACTACCTATTTTTATTTGCAGGAATTTCCATTGGCAAAATTGTATTATGATTCAGCAATTGATGCCAAGCCGTCCATGGATGAACGCGAAATGGCCCTAGCCTTGGCCGACCGCGCAGCACTGTTGAGGGATGAGATACATGATCTAAATGGAGCAAAAGCAGACGCGATACGTGCCGTTCGGTTGATACGCCCATTCGAATTTCAGCATGACGCACTTGCCTACGCTACAGCTGAGCTAGCCCTGATTGAAGCGACCGAAGGAAAAACGGAGGACGCAGATCGTCTTTGCACAGAGGCGCTCGTGTTGTATGAGCGTATTCCGTTGATCAAGCGATACGTATCAGTGTATCAAACGCTTTCACGTGCATTTATTCTAACTGGAAATTACAGAAAGGCATATGAAGTAGGACGGCAAATTCAAACACTCAAAGATTCTATTTTTGAGTGGCGCAAGGTGCAGTCTATTGAAGATTTGCAGATCAAGTATGAAACAGAAAAGGCCAAAAATGCCTTTGAGGTATTGGAGAAGGAGAACGCACAACAAAAGCTGGCTAGTTTACAAAGCCAAACTATTTTTATCGTAGCCATTGTAACTATTGTAACTATCATTTTTGGTGTCATTGTTTATTATCGAAAACGCGAAAAGTATTTGGAGAAAATCAAATCGTTAGAAGCGGCTCAACTCGTCCATCAGGAGAAAGAGCGAATCAAGCAGGAATTGCATGATAACCTCGGTGGGCAGCTAAGTTCTATATCGATAGGATTAAACCGACTGGCTCAGCATCATGTGAATAGCGCCATTCAACATATTCAGGGGATTACTGATAAAGCCATCGCTGAGTTGAGAGACTCCCTTTGGGTAATGGACAAAGACGCCATTTCCATTGCAGAACTTGAGCAACGTGTCAATGGGCTATTTTGGCAGTATCGAAAAATAGAAGCACCAATTGTATTCTTGATAAGGGTGGACGATTGGCTACTCAACGAAAAGCTAAAGGCCAGCTTGGCGGGAAACCTATTTCGCATCATACAAGAAGCGACAAACAACTGCGTAAAATATAGCAGATGTTCACGATTTGAAATTACGATTGAAAGACATGAACAACAGATGCAGGTAATTATTTTTGATGATGGAGTTGGGTTTGATCTTGATGGTCAACGAGAAATGGAAAACTATGGGTTGAAGAATATTCGGTTTCGGGCCGAACAGATGAAGGCTGGTTTTTCGATAGAATCCTCTCAGGGGAAAGGTGTAAAAATGACTCTTCTACTTCCTATTTCGGAACGCGAGCCAATATAGTTTAGATTCGCGGCTAAGATGATTGGTTTGAGCTTTAGAATTTCTTATAGAGCCTCCTTTATTTTATTTATTGCCTCGATCTTATTCTTAACGTGTAATTTTTTAAAGATATTAGATAGGTGTTTTTTCACAGTCTCAAGACTGATAAACAATTGCTCAGCTATCATTAGGTAGGTGTTTCCCTTGGCCACCAACCGGAGTACTTCCAGTTCGCGCTCGCTGAGGTGGTAGTTGTTAGGCAGATTTTTATTCTTTTGAATGGGCTCGGCCGTAAAAAAACGAATGGCTTTTAGTGCAATCCCCGGAGACATCAATGCACCTCCGGCCGCCACATCGATAATGGTTTTATAAATAAACGAAGGTTTTTCATTCTTTACCAGATAGCCCACCGCACCTGCCTTGAATGCATCGAATACACGGCTGTCGTCTTCGGCAACTGTGAACATGACCACTTTTATTTCCGGATGATTGTCATGTAACATGCGGGCAGCTTGTATGCCTTCATCGGGCAATCGCATGGAGATATCCATGATCACCACATCTGGAATTTTTTGCTTTGGGCTTGCCAGCGATTTTACAAAATCAAGCCCACTATCGGCAATGGTAATTTCTTGCAACTCAGGAAAAGCCAAGAGCTCCTGGCGCAAGGCATGCGCCAATGCCGGGTTGTCATCTACAATGGCGATATGCAACGGAGTCATAGGTATAAAAGTAGGGAGTATGAGTGGACGAGGCAATTACCCGAAAGGGTAGTTTTGATACGTCATTGCAAGTACCGAGCGTGAGGTTTTGTGCAGGAGGGCGAAGCCTGTCTGCCGACAGGCAGGCAATCTACAATAGTGAAACTCAAACTTCGAAAAGGGGATTGCCTGCCTAGCCGGACAGGCAGGCTTCACGCCATCACACTTTCCATCACTGGTGTTCGCAATGACGGTGAACCTACGTCATTGCGAGCACCGAGAGCGGGATTTTGTGGGGTAGAG
>JABFSY010000197.1 GCA_013140395.1 Cyclobacteriaceae bacterium | reverse complement strand
AGAGTATCGACAAATGGCCTCTCACATGCGAATGCTTTTACTGGTAATGCTGCTTACTTCGTGCGCAAGGACTGTCACGCGGATCGACCCCGGCCAGCAAGTAGATTTAAGTGGGCGATGGAACGATAGTGACTCTCGCCAGATTGCTGACCGTATGGTCAATGATCTACTCAACAGTGAAAAGTTTAAGGAATATTGCAAAAGTCACAGCCGAAAGCCCGCCATTATTGTGGGGACCTTCCGCAACAAGACAAGCGAGCACATTGATGCAGCCAACTTTATCAAAAAAATAGAACTAGCCATTTACAATTCCGGAGTCGCTGACTTAGTGGAGTCTGGTGATTTCCGAGACAAAATCAGGTTGGAGCGAATTGATCAACAAGATTTTGCTAACCCCAAAACGGTGGCCAAATGGGGAGAAGAAACGGGAGCCAATTTAATGCTCTTAGGTGAAATGAGTTCTGAGACCGATGTTTACAAAAAACAGCGGGTGGTAAACTACATTACAACACTTTATCTTACAGACATGGAAACAAACCAACGAGTCTGGTATGGGCAACAAGAGATAAAGAAGAATATTCGGAATTAACGATGGATACCAATCTAAGGTCAATAGACAATGGTCAAAAGTCCACCAGCCGACTATCGACCATTGACTATCGACTGACCGCCCTAACTTTTATTCTCGGTGTATTATTCTCATCCTGTGCCACCTACTACCAGGCAAACCACGAATTCAATAGAGCTTTTGAATCGGGCCATATCGAATCTGCGCTCCAGACACTGAGAGGGCAAGCCCGGCAAGCCAATAGCCGCGATCGATTTTTGTATTTTGTGAACAAAGGGCTGGTTCTGTCAATGCTTGGCAAGTATCAAGAAAGCAATGAGTTTTTTGAAAAGGCCTACTTGTTCTGGGAAGACTTCAAGACCGATTACTTCAGCGAAGGCGCATCCTATCTGCTGAATCCGACCATTACCGTCTATCGGGGCGAAGATCATGAGCATCTAATGCTACTTTATTACAAAGCACTTAACTTCTTGAAAACGAATAGAATAGAAGAGGCGTTAGTAGAATGCAGGCGGCTCAATATTCGCCTGCAGCAGCTGAGCGATCGCTATAGCTCAGATAATAACTATAAACATGACGCGTTCATAAACAACCTGATGGGAATCATTTACGATGCCGGCAAAGACTACAATAACGCGTTCATTGCCTATCGCAATTCACTGGATTCGTACAAAAACGAATACGAACCAATGTTCCAATTAAAAGCGCCCCTTCAACTCAAAAAAGATCTTCTACGCACAGCTTGGCTAAGTGGATTAACGCAAGAGTTTGATCAATATAAAAGTGAATTTGAAATGCCGGATTATCAGTTTCAGGAAAGTGAAGGGGGCGAACTGATATTCTTCTGGCATAATGGACTAGCACCCTTCAAAGCAGAATGGTCGATTAATTTTTCAATTGATCATGGAGCTGGTAACTTCTTGATATTCAACAACCAGGAACTAGGTCTTTCATTTCGTTTTCCAAAGTCAAATTATTCTCAAGATCAGCTGCAGAGTCTAGCTCGCATGGAGTTTTTTAGGGTTGCCTTTCCAAGGTATATTGAGCGCCCCACTTTTTATGACCAGGCGCAAGTAGAAGCCAATGGAGTCAGGTACGAGCTTGAACTAACCGAAAACATAAACAAAATTGCTTTCAAAGTATTGGAGGAACGAATGGGGTTTGAATTCAGCAAAGCACTCGCGCGAGTGGCCATCAAAAAGGCTTCGGAATATGCCCTTAAGAAAGAAGATAAAAATATGGGTGCGTTGCTCGGGCTTTTCAATGCACTTTCAGAAAAAGCAGACACGCGAAATTGGCAGACCTTGCCGCATTCAATTTACTATGCAAGAGTTCCATTGCCAGTAGGAGAAACCTCAATTAGACTTAATTTGGAATCCAAGCTATCTCAACCACGTGACCAATCGTTTACCTACAGGGTTACAAACGGGCAAATTCTTTATCATACGTTTACCTCCCTGGAAGTTGCCTATCCAAATTATCAACACTAATCTGGGTTAATTCTTATCTTTCAGGCTCAAAATGTGCTATTCTGAATAAATTGTCAAATACCGTTCTGCTGATTGCCGCAATCGTGCTTTGGCTACCTCTTGAAAGCTTCTCTCAAGATCAGGAGAAATCTCCCATTCCGCTGGATCATTTCTATGCAAAACCCAGAAAGGGGGTAGACTTCATTGGGCGAATTTTAAAGAACGTCAACTTTGGAATCAGCACCGGCTACGGCAATACCTTTTTTAGCCATCAATTGTCTGGATTTGGAATTTATCAGGCGCCAGGTGGACCACCTCAAATTTTCTCAAGTTCAACCGCCACGCGATATGGAAATTGGGTGAACGATGTAACCATTGATAGAACAGCACCTTTAGCAGGCGCATTTATTGAAAATCCAGGCACCTCGAGTTTAGGTTTTAAAGGCAATGGACTCAATATTCCACTTCAGGTTTTTCTGTACTATGGAATTAAAGATCGCTATCGAATTGGTGCTGGATACTCTTATGAACTAATGAGTATTGGAAGTTTTCAACCAACTGCTTTGGCTGGCAGTGTTACAAGTTTTCAACCCACCAACCCTTCCGGCTTCATCCGAAAGTACTATGGCTTTTTGGGGTATTCTTTTTATCGGTGGAACGACTATTTGTTCACCGG
>JABFSY010000459.1 GCA_013140395.1 Cyclobacteriaceae bacterium | reverse complement strand
TTTGGCCGGCACTTCCATAAAATCATCTGCTTCGATGAATAACTCTCTACTGAAAGGCATCTCACGCACACCCGTGGACGGGTCTTCAGGATTATTTTCACTCGTCAATGTTTCTTCTTGTCCTTCAGGGTAATTCGTAAGCACTACTTTGATAGGATTGAACACCACCATTCTGCGCATGGCAATTTTATTCAAATGTTCGCGTACGCAAAACTCGAGCAATCCGATGTCAATTAAGTTCTCACGCTTGGCAACGCCTATCTTATCGCAAAACTCGCGGATACTCTCGGGCGTATAGCCACGCCTGCGCATCCCGCTCAGTGTAGGCATGCGAGGATCGTCCCATCCGTTGACGTATTTCTCGTTGACGAGTGCCAACAGTTTTCGCTTGCTCATCACCGTATAGGTGACATTCAGGCGCGCAAACTCATACTGATGCGAAGGGTAGATTTCCAAGTTTTGAATACACCAGTCATACAGCTCGCGATGTGGCACAAACTCCAGCGTACAAATACTATGCGTAATTTTCTCTATTGAATCACTCTGGCCGTGTGCAAAATCATACATCGGGTAGATGCACCACGCATCGCCTGTGCGGTGATGATGCGCATGCTTGATGCGATAGATCACCGGATCGCGCATGAGCATATTCACGTGCGTCATGTCTATTTTAGCACGCAACACTTTTTCTCCGTCTTTGTATTTTCCGGCCCGCATGTCAGTAAAGAGTTGCCGGTTCTCTTCGATCGATCGACTGCGGTATTGATTGGCAACGCCCGGTTTGGTAGGCGTTCCTTTTTGCGTGGCCATATCTTCGCTGCTGCTATCGTCTACGTAGGCAAGGTCCTTATCAATCAGTCGATGTGCAAAGGCATACAGCTGCTCAAAATAATCGGATGCATAAAATTCGTTAGCCCACGCAAAGCCAAGCCACCGCACATCTTCTTTAATACTTTCTACATATTCTGTTTCTTCGGTGCTTGGGTTCGTATCGTCAAAACGCAGGTTAGTAGTACCCCCATATTTTTGAGCCAGACCAAAATTAAGGCAAATGCTTTTTGCATGCCCCAGGTGCAAATATCCATTGGGCTCGGGCGGAAAGCGCGTGGCAATGCTCGTGTACTTTCCTTCTTTCAAATCTTGCTCAACAATCTCCTCTAAGAAATGGAGGCTCTTTTCGTCTGCCATAGTAGCTGTAAAAAGCGTAAAGGTAGCTGCGATTGAGCAGTTAGAAAAATGAGAAAAGGGCGTTTGCGAAAAATAATTGGCGGATCGCCCAGCTGCACTTTGAAAAAGATGCGGCCTGTCGCCACCTTCTCAAGAGCCCGCGCAGCGCCACTGGGCTTTCCGCCTTTACTCCTCCCCCGTGCGCACATGCCCGGCCCACATGCAGCACGGGGTGCGGGGTAACCGCTGCAATCCCTGGCCGGGGAAACATTCAACGAAACACCTTTTATTTTTTTCGACATTTTATTAGTTTTATCTACCGGTCATTTCACCCAAATCAACTATGTCAACTGAACCTATCACCGACAGCATAGCAACCAAAAAGCTACAAGTACGCGTTGAAAAACTTTTTCACCGCGAGCAACATTCCCTGGCTCTTTTCTTTCCCAACGATTTGGAGTTGAAATCACGCGTAAGAAAAATTGCGGGTGCCACTTGGAGCCAGACAAACAAATGCTGGTATGTAGCAAATAGAAAAGACTTGCTGGGTGAAATCCTGGCTGCATTTAAAGATGCGGCATGGGTAAACCTGACGGCACTCACAAAGAATAAAGAGCAAAAAATCGATTCGCCCAAAGAAGTACAAGCTCCAGTTTCAAAACCGGTCATCGCGCAAAAAGAAATCAAGAAAGCCGTTGTTGTCAAGGAAAGTGAGGAAAGTTTGCAGCTACTTCGAATGATGGAGCAAAAACTCAATTTGCGAGGCTACAGCAAGAATACATGCAAAACTTATTTGCAACAATTCAAAGAATTTTTACGATTCTATTCCGGTTCGCCCATTCCGGATTTAACAGAGATAGAAATCCGAAACTATATTATTTACCTGGTAGAGCAGCGAAAAGTAAGCAAGAGCATACAGAATCAAGCCATCAACGCCATCAAGTTTTTTTACGAAAAAATGATGATGCAAGATCGCAAGGTATATTATCTCGAACGCCCCATGCGCGAAAAGAAACTTCCTCAGGTGTTAAGCCAGGAGGAGTTGATGCTGATTTTTGAAGCTGCAGGTAATGTAAAACACAGGGCCATGCTCATGCTGATTTATGCGGCCGGCCTCAGGCGTAGCGAGTTGTTGGCACTTCGAGTGGGCGATGTTGACTTGAATCGAAACGCGGTGTTCATTCGCGGTGGCAAGGGGCGTAAGGATCGGCAGAGCATCATGGCACAAAGTTTAGTACCGTTGCTGCGCGAGTACATGGAAAAGTACTCGCCAAAATTTTGGCTTTTTGAAGGACAGTCGTGTGAGAGATATAGTGAGAGCAGTTTGCAGCACATCCTAAAACAAGCGGCCGCCAAAGCTGGCATCAAAAAGCAGGTACGATTGCATATGCTTCGACATTCATTTGCAACTCACTTATTAGAGTCGGGCACGTCTACCCGGTACATTCAGGTTCTATTGGGCCACGAGTCGCCCGTGACCACAGAAATCTACGCTCAAGTAACCCGGTTTGGGTTGGATAAAATACTAAGTCCGTTAGACCAAATAGCTG
>JABFSY010000246.1 GCA_013140395.1 Cyclobacteriaceae bacterium | reverse complement strand
TTCTGATTCACCTGACATCGCACCTCGGCTATCACTTGGGCCAGATCAACTACCACCGAAGGATGATTCAAAACCCTTCCATCTGAACCTCGCATCCTTTTTAGTTCTTGAATTCTCTTCCTTACCTTTGCGTCTACTTGCATGAAGAAAGTCGCTTTTTATACTCTTGGCTGCAAACTAAACTTTTCGGAGACTTCAACGATCGCCCGAAAATTTGAGGAAAAAGGCTATCGAAAAGTAGATTTCACCGATCGTCCGGACATCTTTATTATTAATACTTGCTCGGTTACTGAAAATGCCGACAAGAAATGCCATAAGGTGGTTCGCGAAGCTAGGGCTATTTCACCTGATGCCTATGTCGCTATCATCGGCTGTTATGCACAGCTCAAACCGAAAGAGATATCGGAAATTCCGGGGGTTGATGCTGTACTAGGTGCAGCCGAGAAATTTCAGCTAGTTGACCTTTTAGACGGATTTGTTCGCCCAGGTCAGCCAATTGTTATTTCTTCAGATATCGAAAAGGCTTCGAGCTTCAACACCTCCTATTCGATGAATGACCGTACTCGTACTTTTTTGAAGGTGCAAGATGGATGTGATTACTCTTGTTCATTCTGCACCATTCCGCTAGCGAGGGGTGCAAGTCGTAGCGATAGTATCGAACACATCGTTGCTACTGCCAAATCTATCGCGCTAACGAATGTGAAGGAGATTGTATTAACAGGAGTCAACACCGGAGACTTTGGCATTCAAGAGGGAGAACGAAAGGAACGTTTCATCGACCTCATCAAAGCATTGGATGAAGTGGACGGAATAGATCGCTTCAGAATTTCCTCCATTGAACCAAATCTTCTCACAGACGAAATCATCGAATTTGTATCAACCTCAAAAAAATTCGTTCCGCATTTTCACATCCCATTGCAATCGGGTTCAAATAAGATATTGAAGTTGATGCGGAGACGCTACCAACGAGAGTTGTATACTGCCCGCGTTGAGAAGATAAAAAACATGATGCCTCATAGCTGCATTGGGGTTGATGTCATTGTTGGATTTCCGGGCGAAACACATGAAGATTTCCTCGAAACCTATCAGTTTCTGAATGAGCTTGACATCTCTTACTTACATGTTTTTACCTACTCTGAACGGAACGACACGTTAGCCTCAACGCTTCCACAACGCATTCTTCCACATATCAGAAGCGATCGGTCTAAAATGCTACACGGCTTGTCGGACAAGAAGAGGAGAGCTTTCTATGAGCAGAATTTACAAAAGGAGTATACTGTGCTCTTTGAAAATGACATCGAGAATGGAAAAATGCACGGATTTACCCAAAATTACATTCGGGTCAATGCCGTTTATGACCCATTATTGATCAGCGAGCTTAAAAAAGTGAAGCTTCTGTCAATCGATTCTAATGGCACCGTAGAGGTAGAAGACGCGGAAAATGAAGTTTTCGTCCATTCTTAGCTTAAAGTATTCCTTTAGCTAGTCGTTCAAAGTACAGAAGTCTGTAAGGTTTCCATCACAACGCACACTATTCGGCTATTTTTTGCGATTTTCGACAATACTCGCAATTCTTCTTACTCTCATTTAATTCGACCAATCATCGAGAAATGCCGCCCAACGGCATGCCCTACTTTTGTCTCAACAAAAAGATAAAAAACAAAATGAAAAAGTTGATCCTGTTCCTACTAGTTGCTGCTACCCTCTCGTCATGTGCGTTTGAAAGCTATCAGTGCCACTCTTATGGCAATACTAATGGACATACCAGACACGGCAACAAGGCACAAAAAAGCTACAGGCACAGAATCTAGTTGGCCATCATTCCATCTCTGATTTCCAGTCTGCGATCAGTAATAGTGGCCAACTCCTGATTGTGCGTAACAATCACAAAGGTTTGTCCAAACTGATCGCGAAGCCGAAAAAAGAGTTGATGTAATTCTGCGGCATTTTTTGAATCCAGGTTTCCACTAGGCTCATCGGCCAGCACCAACAGGGGTGAATTTATCAACGATCGAGCGACCGCCACCCGCTGCTGCTCGCCACCCGACAACTCAGAAGGTTTATGATTTTGCCTATATGCCAATCCGAGAAGTTCAAGTAACTCGGCAGCTCTCTTCTTCACCTTTTCCTGGCTCGCCTTGGCAATCAATCCGGGTATCATCACATTTTCGATGGCCGAAAATTCTGGCAGTAGATTATGAAATTGAAAAACAAAACCAATACTGCTATTTCGGAATGCAGCCAATCCGTTCGCAGTTTGGCTAAACACATCCCTCCCATCTATTTCCAAAGACCCAGCATCGGGTACGTCCAGTGTTCCTAAAATATGCAAGAGCGTGCTCTTTCCGGCACCGGAGGCACCAACGATAGACACTACTTCGCCTTTATTAATTTGAATATCGACACCCTTTAGGACTTTTAGATCGCCATAAGACTTTTGAAGTCCTCTTCCTTTCAGCATACTACTTCTTTTTTGATTTGATAAAACCCTGTAGCAAAGTAATGATAATATGGCTGTCAGAAAGTTATGACGAAAAATAAATGTGTAGTCCACAAGGGTTAAAAAATACGGTTGGGGTAGTGAATTAAAGCATTAAAAAAAGTAGCTTGCTAGCAAAACTGATTGTTATGAATATTTATGAGTACCAGGCCAAGGACATTCATAAGAAATATGGCGTTGCCGTGCAACGAGGCATTGTTGCAGATACCCCGGATAA
>JABFSY010000303.1 GCA_013140395.1 Cyclobacteriaceae bacterium | reverse complement strand
CTATACAAAATGGAATGTGCCCTATGAGACCAAGCTTGATAAAGCCTTATTGGCATGCGATGAATTGACCGGATTTATTGTCGCCTGCGCCCAAGTAAGACCAGACGGGATTGCGGGGCTGGAGGCCAAATCGGTGATCAAAAAATTGAAAGACAAGGGATTTGCGGCCAAAGTAGAACGAGACGAAGTCTACAAAGGAGTAGAACTATTTGGCGTGGAGCTCACAGATCATATCACTTTCATCATTGAGGTCTTGCGAAAAAACAAAGCCGAATTGCAGATTTAAGCAACAAAAAACATCGCTTTTTCGACTCTGATCGTATGGTAATTTTACTACCTTTGAATCCTAAAGAAATCCTTTATGTTCTTCCATCAAAATGTAGCAGACGGTGCTAATCTTTTCGTAATCATTCTGGCAGTGGTCATCGGTTTTGCTGCTGCTATGGGGTATATAGATTACCTAAAAGAAAAAAAGGCCGAGAAAAAAGACTAGTCTCCGACTACCGTCTCCCTCGCCTATTGACTGGCTAGCAAAGCCTGATCAATATCTGCTATAATATCATTTAAATTTTCGAGTCCTACAGATACGCGGATTAACCCTGGAGTGATACCTACGGCCAGACGCTCGGCCTCCGATAATTTTGAATGGGTGGTAGAGGCCGGATGTGTGGCGATCGTTCTTGTATCACCCAAGTTGGCAGAGTGAGATAACATCTTCAACGCATTCAAAAATCTTCGCCCCCGCTCAATTCCACCCTTTACTTCAAAAGTCACCACTCCCCCACCTAACCGCATCTGTTTTTTGGCTAACTCAAACTGTGGGTGCGAAGGAAGGAACGGGTACTTGACATACTCCAGTTGAGAATGGCTCTGTAAATGTTTAGCAACGCTATTGGCATTCTCGCAATGTCTGTCCATCCGAACGGCCAATGTTTCAAGGCTTTTGGAAAGCACCCACGCATTGAACGGAGACATAGATGGACCCGTGTGCCTCGCAAAGAAACGAATCTCCTTAATGAGATCCTTTCTGCCCAAGATGGCTCCCCCGATTACACGCCCTTGCCCATCAATAAATTTTGTGGCCGAGTGAGTTACTAGATGCGCACCCCACTTGGCCGGGTTCTGTAGGTAAGGAGTCGCAAAGCAATTGTCGACATTCAAAATCAGTTTATGCTTGTTTGCCAATTTCCCCAACCACTCCAAGTCGATAATATCCAACGCAGGGTTGGAAGGAGTTTCAACAAAAATCATTTTTGTGTTTGGCAGAATCTTACTCTCCCAAGTCGATGGGGCATTCAAATCGACATAGGTATGGGAAATATTGAAACGAGGGAAAAGCGTATTGAGTATTTGGTGGGTAGAACCAAATACCGACCGGGACGCCAGCACGTGATCTCCTGCCTTAAGCAGGGCGGCCATGCTACAATACATAGCAGCCATACCCGAAGCAGTGGCAATTCCATCCTCAGTACCCTCTAACAAGCACAGCTTGTTTATGAGCTCCGTATTATTCGGGTTTGAAAATCGAGTGTAGATATTTCCCGGAACTTCATCGGCAAACAACGCACGTGCCTGTTCGGCATCTTCAAAAACAAAACTGGATGTTAGATACAAAGGCACCGAGTGCTCACGAAAAGTGGTTCGTTCGGTTTGCGCGCGAATGGCATCTGTTTCAAAATTTCGTTTATCTTCCATGCACTAGTTGTTTATTACCTCAACGCTAAATGTGACTTTCGCGGTCTTTTCTAACGTTTTGGCCACGGAACAATACTTTCCGACCGATAAAGCAACGGCCTTGTTCGCTTTCTCTAAATCAATATCACCATAAAGTTTAAAATGGGCATGCACCTCAGTATAGGGAGATGGGACAGCACCTTTTTCCCGCTCGCCTGTGACGGTGATCTTGATATCCCTTAGCTCCACGCGTTGTTTTCTTAAAATAGAGACCACATCTACTGCACTGCACCCGCCCATCGCAGCCAAAAGCATTTGCATGGGTCGAAAGCCGCTATCATGTCCACCATCAGCGGGAGAGCCATCCATGACAACCGTGTGTCCTAGGTCATTCACGGCCTCCATACGCAGGTCGCTGTCTGTTCTATGCAATTCAATTTTCGTCATACAAATTCTTTAGTCTTCAAAAATAAGCTACCGCCAATCATTGCCAAAAAACTGACCAATGTAGCTGGTAGTAAAGCCGGCCAACCAATATCGTAAAACGAAAAGAACGCCAGCGTAAGGGTTCCGAGCACCATGGCAAGTAATGCCCCGTTGCCATTCGCTTTTTTCCAATACAAACCCAATACGAGTGGCGCAAACAGCGAAACCAAACTCAAAATCGAGGATTCGCCCACAAGCTCGTAAATATTGCTTCGCAAACAGGCCATCACTGTGGCGACCCCAGCAAAACCGAGCACGCAAAGTCGAGTAATGATCAGTAATTGTTTGTCTTTTAGTTTACCTTTTGATAGCGGCTTAATAAGGTTCTCAGAAAAAATAGCTGCAGGGGCGAGTATGGCAGAACTGGTTGTACTCATAATAGCCGACAGCAAGGAACCAAAAAATAAAATCTGGATGGGCAGGCTCGCGTGCGCAAGCACCATGTTAGGTAAAGCCAACTGAGCATCTGCCGAGGTGGTTTGAGGATAAAGATGTTTGGCACATAAGCCTATGAAAAGAGGTAGCATCGCAACTGTGAGATAAAGACCCGCTGCGAT
>JABFSY010000253.1 GCA_013140395.1 Cyclobacteriaceae bacterium | reverse complement strand
AAAAGTTATTCAGTTAGGTATGCAGAGAAATTAGAATCAGCAGTAACCAGCTTTTGGATAAGGTATACAGCAGGTTTAACCCAAATGAAAATTTGCTTTTTTTGACTTATTCAGCAGACCCTAATTAGAGACCTGCGCGTTTGCAAATCAGCCAATACTTCACCCATCATTTCGGCCGGCAAAGTAACTTCCAGATCATAAATGGGTTCCAATAATTGCGGTTCAGCTTTCAAAAAAGCTTCCTTGAAGGCTAACATACCGGCAATTTTAAATGAAATATCGTTAGAGTCTACCGGATGCATTTTGCCATCGTACACCATCACTCGCACATCGCGCACGCGCGAACCAGATATCGGTCCTACTTCCATTTTCTCCATCACCCCCTTCAGGATAGAAGGAACAAATCGGCTATCAATCACGCCTCCGGTAATACAGTTATAAAAAACCAAATGTCCTCCCCATGGTAAATCAATCACTTCTTTGCCGCGAATGGTAAACTCTTCAGGCTCGGGCATGCCGGGATAATAAGGCTCGACTTTTAGATGCACTTCACCAAACTGTCCCGCACCACCCGATTGTTTCTTATGGCGATACATCGCACTGGAAGGCTTCCGAATGGTTTCCCGATAAGAGATACGTGGGGCGACAAAATCGGCATGCAGTCCATACACGTTTTCCAAAAACCATTTGCACACTTGCAGGTGCAATTCCCCCTGCCCCGATACAATCAACTGTTTTAACTCAGTAGAATATTCTACTAAGAGAGTTGGATCTTCGAGATGAATTTTATGCAGCACTTCTCCGATCTTCTCATCGTCCTGTTTACTAAGTGCGATCACTGCCGTGCGAATGCGAGGTTCTGGAAAGACGATAGGTTGCACCGTCACATCAAAGCCTTTCGCATGCAAGGTTTGGTTAGTGTAGGTGTCTTTCAATTTTAGTGTAGCTCCAATATCACCAGCTGTCAGCTTCTCTACGGGGTTGCGTGTCTTTCCATCCATAATAAAAAGCTGGTGGAACCTTTCTACTGCACCCGTTTGACTATTTATTAACTCTGAGGTTGCGGTCATTTCACCGGATATCACTTTGAAAAATGAAAGCTTGCCTAGGTTGGGCTCCAGGTGCGTTTTGAAGATAAACAACACCGCTGGCTTTTTCGGGTTGCACTCAATTTCCTTTCCATCATCGGTCACTTCAGGCTTTGCTTCGAGTGGACTGGGCGCCACGTTATCAATAAAACCCATCATCCGGCCGCTACCCATATTTTTTTTGGCCGACATGACAAAAACGGGAAACACATCATGGTGAATCATTCCCAACTTCAATCCCAATCTCATTTCATCCTCATCCAATGTTCCCTTCTCAAAATATTTCTCCATTAGTTTTTCATCATTCTCAGCCGCCTTTTCCACTAATAGATTATGTAGGCGCTCGGCTCTTTCCTTTTCAGAGCTGGGTATTGGCAGCTTTTCGGGTTTGCCACCTTCAGCCGGGAATTTGTATACTACCATCGTTAATAAATCAACGATCGAATTAAACGCTTCGCCTTGGTTAATCGGGTATTGCATTTGTGTCACTGCGCTTCCAAATCGCTGCTGAAGAGACTCTAGACTTTTATCAAAATCTGATTTCGGATGATCCACCTGATTGACCGCAAAAATGACTGGTTTATCAAACTGACTGGCGTAATTCCAAATTAATTCTGTGCCAACTTCCACTCCATGTTGTGCATTCACGACCATCACGCAGGTGTCGGCCACACGAATAGACGATATCATTTCACCGACAAAATCGTCAAAGCCGGGGGTATCAATAATATTAATTTTATAATCGCGCCATTCGGTATGCATGCAGGTGGCAAAAACAGAATTACCTCGCTCGCGCTCAATTTCATGAAAGTCACTTATTGTATTTTTTCCTTCAATGGTTCCTCTTCGGTGAATGATGCCCGCTTCAAATAGCATATCTTCTGCCAGCAATGTTTTTCCGGTTTTCGGAGCGCCCAATAGAACAATGTTCTTAATGTGCTTTTCATCATAAACTTTCATAGTAGGGAGGGTTGTGGGTTATCGCAATAATACATTTAGAAACAACAGGTTGAAAACACCCTTGCCTGATTCTGGTTATTCAAAAACAGTAAGAGCGTTTTGGGTTTATTGAACTAATGTCCTAATAGCTTGAAACCATAAAAATGCCTTTTGTTTCTAATTGTCCTGATATAAATCATGTTTTTCATTTTTATTCAGGAATCCATTTTCAGAAAGGTGCTACCTGGAATTTTCAAAAGGATAAATCGATTTTTTCTGCTCGGGCATATGACTGCGGTCTAACCGCGCTTTCCCAACGTGGAGTGAGCCACCTCCATAGATACTAGTCTTGCAATCATGATGACGGGATATAACAAACCAATCATTCCTTGAAACACCACCAAGGATTTCGCCAACGAGCCTACGGGGATCATATCGCCCAAGCCCAGTGTCGTCATCGTGACAAAACTAAAATACATGAAATGAGAAGAAATGGGCTGATACATTGACGATACGTGGGTAGAGCTAAATGAACCCGGGAAAAAAAACTCAACCAATGTGTAAAGAAGAAAATATATCAATCCCACTAACATAAACACCACCACCGAACCCTGAATACGATAGAAATTTACCGGGCCATCTTTGAAGATATGAGATAGTACCCTTTTTACGAGGTATCCAAAAAAAATCATTGC
>JABFSY010000023.1 GCA_013140395.1 Cyclobacteriaceae bacterium | reverse complement strand
TATTTGAATTCAGGCGATTGGGTGGAGAATCTGACAGCGCTAGAGTATAACCAAGGTGCTTGGAAGATCTACCGATACAGTGAAGATTTGCATGCGCAAAAAATCAAGCTCTCAAAACATGCCCGCAATACGTTAGATAATGACGAGATTTTTAAAGACCTTGTCAATGAATTTCTTTCTACGAAAAAATGAAGATTCTTTATGCCATTCAAGGCACAGGCAATGGTCATCTAAGCCGCGCTGTTGATATTATTCCTGAACTTAGAAAACACGGTGAACTTGACCTATTTGTAAGTGGTGCACAAGCGGAGATCGTGTTGCCTTATCCGGTTAAGTACAAGTCAAAAGGACTTAGCTTTTATTTTGGCAAAAGTGGAGGAATCAATTTTTTAAAGACGTTCCAAAAAAACAGCTCAAAAGACGTGATTCGAGAGATCAAGAGTTTTCCTGTTGAGAACTATGACTTGGTGGTGAATGATTTTGAACCCATTTCTGCGTGGGCCTGTAAGAAAAAGGAAGTGAGGTGCATCTCATTAAGCCACCAGGCAGCGTTACTATCTAAAAAATCACCTCGGCCAAAAATCGTTGACCCTTTCGGGGAATGGATGATTCGTAACTATGCTCCCGTAAAAAAATATGTTGGTTTCCATTTTGAGGAATACGATAAAAATATTTTTACGCCAGTTATCCGAAGAGCTATCCGGGAGGCTCGCACAAAAGATCTAGGTCATTACACGGTATACCTACCGGCCTACGATGATAAGAAGTTGGTTCAGCGCTTGCTCAAGATTTCTAAAGTAAAATGGCATATCTTTTCGAAGCATACAAAGAGTGCTTACCATGTGGGGCGCATCTCGGTGTACCCGATTAGTGGTGTTGATTTTGTGGAAAGTGTGGTCTCTAGTTCAGGTGTGGTGTGTGGTGCAGGGTTTGAAACGCCCGCTGAAGTACTGCATCTGCACAAGAAACTATTGGTGGTGCCAATGAAAACGCAATACGAGCAGCATTGCAATGCAGCGGCACTCAAAAAGTTAGGGGTGCCAGTGCTAAAAAAAGTAAAGAAGAAGACAATAAAACGTATCGAACAATGGATCGAAGAAAGCAAACCATTAGACATCGAGTTTCCTGATATCGCTGGGGAAGCGGTAGAACATCTTATTTCGAAATACGGAACGAACTCCTGAGAAAATTAGTAATCTTCCACTTCCAGCTCTTCCAATACAGAAGACAAGTGATCATAATTTTTTAAGCCTGGTGCGGTTTCTGTTTCGCCCGTCAATAAGATACCAGCAATCGGCAAGTCGAGTATCTCAGTGAGTTGAATGGAATTTTTCTTGTCGACTGACACAATTATTTTATACTTCAATGCACTTAACTTGTCTATTTCGTTTTTGGAGGCTTCATGAATGATCACAAACTGAATCCGTTCGAAGTACTTGGCAAGCTGGTCAAGATTCAGCAGATCATCTGCATTGAGTCTTACCATGAATGGCAAGGGGCTTTTATTTGCCGTTGCTGACAGCTGGTTGGAATTCACTAAAATAAAATCAGCCTCATACGCGTTTAGATCTGGGTGCTCCGCTGATTCACTTATGTCTACCACCATTTCTGGCCCTTGTACCCATCCTTTGATGGCCATAAACAGAGTTGGATCGACCTGGGCGGCAGGGCAGGCCAAAAATTGAACACCCATGCCTGAACAGTACCGTGCTTCACTTAGATTACAGATGTTTTCAACCAGTACGTTCGTTTTGAGAGTCATGCCCAAATATCAAAAAGAAAAAATAACTTTGAGCTTAAACTGCGTAAAAATTGTGCGGCCTAAGTTTGAAGATATCGTTCGGTACGGGATTGTGATGGCGTTTCTAGGTCTTTTGGGAATCAGCTGTGATTCGGACAGAGTAGAGAAAAATGTCAATTATTTTCCGCTTCGTGTGGGTCAAACCTGGGTCTATGATGTTGAGGAGACGAGTATCACACGGGCGGCTTGCACAGACAATGGCGCGACAACACTTAACTATCAGTTATTGGTGGAAGTGGTGGATTCAATTCCTGCTGATCAAGGGTTCACTTATCGATTCAAACGTTCTAAAAGAACAAGTGCGACTGATCCATGGCTTGATTTCGAGACCTGGACGGCTTGGCTGATTGGCAATAGAATAGTGGTCAGTGAAGGGAATATTTCTTACGTCAAGTTACTCGCCCCAATGACAAATGACTTGGTTTGGAATGGGAATCTATACAACAATCGCCAGGAGTTAAATGGAAAGAACGAAGACGACTATAAGAGTACACTTGTCAATCAGCAATACGTGGTTGGGTCCACCGGTTTGAGTTTTGGTAATTCAGTTTCAGTGGTACAAAATGATGAACAAAGTAATATTATCTATCGGGATTCAAGACTGGAAGTATATGCAGATCAGGTGGGGTTGGTTTACAAAGAGAGTTACCTCCTAAACTACTTTGCCAATTCTCAGTTGCCCTGCTTTGCACAAAAGCGAACCCAAACAGGTATTATTTACAAGCAGAGTTTAAGGGAATTTAGTAAATGAATCGCGGTGAGATGAGAAAACTCCTGACATGGGTGTTGATTTGTGGGTCGTTGCCGGTTGTTTCTCAATCCAACCGCTATTTTGTTTTCTTTAAAGACAAGAGCAATTCTGTTTTTTCGATAAGCGACCCAATCAAGTTCTTAACCCAAAGAAGTATCGATCGGAGAACAA
>JABFSY010000281.1 GCA_013140395.1 Cyclobacteriaceae bacterium | reverse complement strand
GATCTGGTGGTCTCTTCACGGTGTCGGGTTTTGCCGGCTTGTTTTTATCAGGCGGGGGCAATGGTCGAGGGGGAGAGTTAATGCTCTTCAAAAAACCAATTTTATTATACAGTTTTACCATATCGACTCGGCCCGTCACATTTTGATCGCGCGAATTCTGAATAATATTGCCCAATTGTGATTGAGGATTTTTTTCCAGTGGTCCTGCGCGCCAGTTGTAACTTGCTGTGTACCGATAGTCACCGTCAACGAAATTGAATACCGGAAACTTGTCGAAGGGTAGTTTATAATTAGCAGTGATGTTTTGATCGAAATTCTTGGTTCGCCCAAATCGTTTTAAATTATTCCAAAGTGAATCTTGCTTTTCGGGCGTGTCAATGGCTCCATTGGGTTCATCAATGATGGCGTTGACGGTAGAGTTGTAATCCAACGAAATCGATTTGGTCAAATTCCATCGCACATTATAATACCGGTTGAAGACAAAAAACTTTTGATAGTTGGGTAGGTTGACCCGTGAGTTACCGTCTTTGACAGAACTTCGATACGTGAGTTCACTATACGAACGATCCAGTTCTCCCCGCACCGAGATCGAGGCTGGCATCGGATTAAAATTGAAGTCCTTTATAAACTGTAAGTGCTTCGAGGAAAAAACCTTCATATCTTTAAAGGGCTCGAAACCTTTGAATGTACTGGCGTACTGCCAGGCAACTGCGCCTTTAATACTTCTGCGGGTGTCTGTAATCAGACTAAAATTCGTGTGGTTCGCCTCCGCATAGGCGTACGTGAAGGCAAAATTTTCGATGTCATAAATGTGCGATTTGGCGTCCTTCTTTACTTTCACTTTCCGCACGTTGGTAAAATTCAAACTCCGTCTGGTGGTGCGATCTTGAATGAGATCGAGGTAGCTACTTCGCTCGGCATCGGTATTAAAACTTTTTAGCGCTGCCGAGATCCTTACATCCGGATTGGCCGGATCAAAATTGGGGCTAATTATATTCGACTCGTAGCTAAAGAACATCGGGATTTTTAACCCCAACTTAGGCGGCAACAACTTATCTACATTGATGCTTCCAGAAATATCAAACGCGTTGGTCTCGCCCCGTGCACGCTCTGCAATTTTTGATTGCACCCCGCCAAATCCAAAACCAATGTGCCTATAAGTACCCGAAATATTTCCGAGATCGGCAAGTTTGGCATTCAGCACCACGTTGGCCGCAATACCGGCTGTGCGATCAAATTCAGTAAGCCGAAGTTCATTTGCCCAAATGCAAACACTCAACGGTTGTGCATCGTCACTGCGTGGGTTGCGCACACCAATCATCATCACTTGTACCTGTGCTAAATCAGGTCGCCCCACGATTCGGATACCATGCTTGCCAACTTGCTTCGCACTGTTCTGTGGGAAGGGGCGGGTCAATTCAAAATTCTCACGATCGCGCTGCACTTTCAATGCGTATAGTTCATTGAGATCTAAGTCGATTTGGTTTTGCTCAGGCCAGACCTCCCCGACATCTCGTGTATCGGGTCGCGTAATCTTGAGCGGCAATTCTATTTCGTAATAATTTTGTTCAAAATCAGTTCCCAATCGGAGGAAAGCGGTCAGTTGATTGTCAACTTTCAAATTCGGATTATTTGCGCTAAAAAACATTTTGATGCGTCCGTAGTTAAAAAAATCCAGTGAAACATTTTTGAAAACTGCTCTGGCTTGCCCGTCAGCAAGATTAGTCACACACATTTGCAACGATTGTTCATTCAATCTTCGCTGCTGCACAGATGTTACATCACGATCTCTTCGAAGAGGCTCAACATAACCGGGCTTCTTTTCATCGGGTTGACCGTTATCTTCAATATTTACAGCCGAAACGGTGAAGTTATCGATGTTATCATCCGGTTTCGAAATATTGCCTGGGTCTTTCAAAGGAGCTTCATATCTTCTCCAGCGGTTTCCAACCATTCTAAAGTTAGCGAACCGCAGCACCACCGGTTCCGAAAAACCCGTCACCATCATCCGCGCGTAACGCACCGATTTAAATCCATTGATCTTTCCTACTGTTCCTGCTGGATCAAACTGACGAATGGGTATGCGGAATAAGTACCAAGTGAGTTTATCCGTATTTGTTTTCCCATCGATTAAAGGCGGTTCAATTTTATCAACAATGAATTTATTGCCCACTTTGAGACCGCCCGCTGGAAGATCAATGTTGTATGAATAATATTCTTCCAGATCGCTCAGTGTATTGTCTTGGTTTAAATCTTCATTATCGGGTAGCGGACTACCTGATTGTGCAAAAGACTGACTGGCGGTAACAATAGGTGAGTTGCCATCCTGGCCGTTGATATTTTTATACCGCTCCAGAATCTTAGCGTTTTTGTTATCCAAGTCAGCACCTAGAAAATATTTAAAATCATCTGATGATGGGTCTTCTAAACTGGCTGTTGCTGTAAACTTTCCTTTCTCTTCCACATTGTTCAATCCGTCCATACCCACATCCTGGCTTGCCCGTGACGTGGGGTTGCTGTCGAATGCATTGTTCAAATACTGCTGAGTCGTTACCTTACCCCAATTCGTTGTTGTTACTCCGGTGGTTAATCCCGGCTCGCGCGGCAGCCCGTTTTCGAAGCCATGCTTGCCATCGCGGGTTACGTCTTCGGAAATGCTACCGAGTTGGAGCATCATCTTTCCACCGGTTGTATTGGGTTTCCCGGTAGTGCCATCGACCAGCACTTGACCATTTGTAGAATTTACAAATGGATCCATCAACCAAAATTCAACATACTCAACGTTCGCTTTGTCAAAATCCACTTCATTGCGAATTGCGGTCGTGATCCCCGCCCAATTTGATTTTACATCGCTATTGATAGATGGACTGTAATTGTAGGGGCCACGCTCATTGGGGTAGTACGCCAAATCCAAAATAGGCTCATAAAAATTTCCGATAAATGCATCGCGGTAGGGAAAAATCTCTTGGGGCAAAACGGGCCTACTATAATGATTTTTTAAATCTTCTAATGAAATGTTGGAGGGCTTGAAACTTCCACTTTCTCTGTAAAACAAATTGTCTACCTGATACCACGCCAGCTTGGCGCGCTTGAAGCCGGCCGCTATGTCGTTCGATGCTCCTAATGCTTTATCAAATATTGGATCATTTAGTGGTACAGCCGCCAGTTTCCACGCTTGTGGTGAAATGAGACTGTAGGGTGTGATTGTATTCTCAAAATCATCAATAAACGATGTACCCTCGCCATCGATCACATTGCTGGTGCCGGGAAGCAGCTGAGCAAATTCGGCATTGACGGTGATGCTCGATTTCTCTTTGGTCTGCAAAAAGGGCAACGCATCCACCATCTTTGTCAAGATGCGGGAATCTTTTTTCATGTTGAAATCGAGACCGTATTGAACATTTTCGGCCGGCTCGGTACCGATGAGATTGCGTGAGATGAGTGGGCGCTCGTTATAATACAAAAGAGTACCACCTAAATTGATATCATCGTTCAGTTTGTAGTCGAAACGAGCACCTAACAATGAGCGCGTTTGAAAAGCAAAAGGATCTTGCTGTTCGTAGGTTATTTCAATGTCTTTCCCCGAACTCAAGATACCATCGTTTAGAATAATTACTTTTCCAAAAGTATAGTCCACTGAATAATCTGACCCTTCGCGCAAGGGAGTACCTCCGGCAAAAACTTTTACGGAGCCAGGGGAAATATTAAATCCCTGAATGACAATTTCTTTTCCGGAGCCAGCCTTGAACGAACCATCGATCCAAAATTTGTTTTTGGTAGCAACTGTTGCGGCCTCTACCTGTGTTGTCCTGTACAGCGTATCATACAAATACTTGTCTCGCAGTGTGGCTGCTAATGCAGGTTCCTCTAATTTAAAAAGGTCGCGAAGTGGTTTATTGAAGGGCTCCAGGTTGGGAAAAATAATTAGACCTGTGGCCGTGTTAACCGTGATGCCCTCCACAAAATCAAAATTGCCATCGGGCTGTGGGTCGTTGTACGGATTCAATCGGTCGAGACCAAATGCTTGAATCAGTTGGCGCGTGCGGGTAATGACTCCATCCTGAAGCACAGGGTTATCTAACCCGGTGCGGTCATCGCGATAGATCATCCGCAATTGAAATCCATCCCGCGTAAGCGAAGACACATTGAGACTGTAGATGTTCTTCATCATCAGGTTCCAAGTCGGCAAAATTTTCCCTGTCTCATCTTTTATGGCAATTTTTCGGGGACGCAGCATCTTTAAAAAAACCACATCCTTTGGCGGTTTGTTCGAGTAATCTTCCGTTAGCTCACCCACCTTGAATACCTGCCCATTGTAGGTATACTCAAAAGCAACCGCGAGCGCTTCGTCATTCTGCAACTTGCGTTGAAGAGTAATGTATCCCAATTGCGTGTTGAACGAAAACTCTGACGAAGCCAATTTCCTGGCGCTGGTGATCTTTTCAAAATCCCTACCGTTGGCCAAACCCAGTTGATTGATCAGAAATCCATTGATGGTATCGGAACGAGCAGGGATGGTTTTCAACTTCACAAACAAATCGTTGTTATCATTTTTGCTTGGTGCTTTGTCACCTGCAAAATTGGTAAAAGCAGTTTTGTTATAGATTTTATCTGACTCTCCCATATCCATAAAGGCCACTACATCGCGATTGGTTTGGGTGTCGTTTGAGCGATTGATGGAATACACTTCAATCCGTGTAATGTTAACGCCTGAAAAAATCTGTGGCAAATCCTTGAGCCATTCTTCATAATTATCTCTAAAAAACTGACTGAGAAAAAAGTGACGATTTTCGTCATAATTTGATCCCTGAATTTTAAAGGGTCTTCCTTGCGAAGTGCCGCTCGAATTACCCGCTACTTTGATTGATGATTGCTTACCGCGTTGAGTAGTAGCAATGGCTGTTACAAACAATTTTCCAAATTGAAGTTGTGCCTTGATACCAAATAAATTTTGAGAACCACTGATGAGACTATTGTTCAACGGCAAACTCACATTCCCTATTTCCAATTTTTTCAGAAGATCTTCTTTGAAGCCGGTGAACTCAACTTTCATATTGTTTTGAAAGTCGAACGAGTTGTTGTTGTCAAAATTGGTCGTGACCTTCAGTTTCTCCCCTACTTTGCCCGTTACATTTAGACTGATCTGCTGATCGAATTCAAAACCTCCGTTGCTCTGCTGCCGTATAGGGATACTCGGGTTGTTGATCGTCTGAAATGAAGCCCCAAAATCGAGGGTGACAAAACCGCGGGGAATCAATTCCACTGAACTGCCACCAAATATCCTATCCAATACCGGGCTTATGTACAATTTCGGAAGCAAATTGCGCCCGCTCACCGCGCTCTCGCCATCCAGCGCCTGGCTTTTGGTTTGCCAGTATTGCTTTCTAAACTGCTGATCTTGCTGCCGGCTAAACTCATCAAAGTTCATGGAAGAATTAGGCCTGAAATTAACACGGCCTATTCGCTCGCGGATGTTGTAGTTCATGCCTGAATCGATCTGCACATCGGTATTCAGGCTCTTGGGATTTCTTAAATAAAGCGGAGAGTAGGTTGAATAATTAGAGAACGGATCTCCGTACCGATCGGGCGGGCGATAGCTGGGTCGGTAAGGGTTGATCGTTTTGTACTTGATGGTGTCCGCTGAGCCAGTACCTGTAGAGTCCTTTTTTTGGGCATGCGCAGGCGGCAAAGAGCCTAACAAAAACAGGCAAATTGCCAGCCCAAGGCCGATGTGTATCTTCCGAATAATTACAAACAAAAGGTTAGGCGTTTTTTAATGCTTGCTTCACTAGCTCCTCCAAACTAACGGTATTTCCAGACCTTTTTAGCACCGCATCAATGCTTTTTTCAGCGGCCGGTTTGGCAATACCCAAAGTCACCAACGCACTTAACGCCTCATGGCGCACGGTATTGCGTATTAACCCCGTATTTCCGGGTAATTCTTCCGTCATTTCACGCTTCAATTTATCTTTTAATTCCAATATCAGCCGAAGGGCTGTCTTTCCGCCAATTCCCTTCACCGCTTGCAGGGCTGCGGCATCCTCGCGCACGATGGCGGACTTCAATTCTTCGGGAGGCAAATAGGACAATACCACCATGGCTGTGCTGGGTCCCACCCCATTTACCGATATCAAATATTGGAACATTTGCTTCTCTGCCTCCGTGGCAAATCCAAATAACACCTGAGCATCTTCACGCACATGAAAGTGAGTGGTCAGCTTGATCTCTTCTTTGTCTTTTATTTCGGCAAAGGTGTTGAGCGAAATATTTACCTGATACCCCACTCCATTCACTTCAATAATAGCGTGAGTCGGGTCTTTGTGAACGAGTTTTCCTTTTAAGTAAGCGATCATTTCAATTTGAAAATTCCATTTTTCATCAATATGAATTTACAGTTACTATTGTTTTTCAGGAGATCTTTCCATTCCGATTGCACCCATCTTCAAATTTTCAAATTGTATCATCTTCAAATTTAAAGGTGTTCATTCCTCTCATGCAACTGAGCGTCTACTACAGCAATGGCCGCCATGTTTACAATATCGCGGATCGAGCTGCCTATTTGCAATATGTGCACAGACTTTTTCATACCTAACAAAATAGGGCCGATCGCTTCCGCACCCCCAATTTCCATCAATAGCTTGTAGGCAATGTTACCTGCTGCCAGGTTCGGGAAAATCAATGTGTTGGCACCTTCATTGGCTAATGCACTAAATGGATAAATCTCCTTTTGCAATTCAGTATTAAACGCCATGTTGGCTTGGATGTCTCCGTCCAAAATTAATTCAGGATATTTTTCTTTCGCCAGGCGCACGGCTTCTTGTACCTTTTCCGGGATCTCTCCTTTGCTCGAGCCAAAGTTAGAGTAGGAAAGAACAGCGACCCGTGGCTCGATATCAAAAAACTTTACGCCACGAGCGGCCAGTCCAATGATGTTCACGAGTTCATCTGCCGAAGGGTTAACATTCACCGAACAATCCGCAAAAAAGAAAGTGCCCTTTTTATTCATGATGATGTACATACCCGCTACCCGATTGACACCTTCGCTCATGCCAATGATTTGCAACGAAGGAAGAATCGTTTTCGAATAATCTTTCGTAAGCCCCGACACCAATGCATCGGCCTCTCCAAATTCCACCATCATTGCTCCGAACACATTTCGATCTCGCATTTGCCGCTGGGCTTCCTTTCGGGTAATTCCTTTGCGAGCTCGCTTTTCAAAATACGCCTCAGCGTATTGATTCGTCAATTCCCTTTCCTCACGTGGATCGATGATCTCGCAACCTGTCAAATCAAGACGATGTTCAACGATCAATCGCTCAATTTCTTCACGGCTTCCCAATAACACCGGAATGGCTATTTCTTCATCTCGCAAGATTTGAGCGGCCTTTAAAATTTTATGGTGGTCGGCCTCTGCGAATAAAATGCGTTTCGGTTTTTTCTTTGCCAGATCAATAATGCGGGAGGTCAATTTTTGATCGATGCCGATACGCTTCAACAGATCGCGATGATACTGACCCCAATCGGTGATGGCCGTTTTGGCAACACCCGAATCCATCGCTGCCTTTGCTACAGCGGGACTCACGGTTGTGATCAATCGAGGATCCATTGGTTTGGGAATAATGTATTCTCTGCCAAACTGAATTTTGTTTACACCATACGCTTGAAATACAATGTCCGGCACGGGCTCACGCGCCAGCGCGGCTAACGCGTGAACGGCCGCCAACTTCATGGCTTCATTTATTTCAGTAGCTCTTACATCAAGCGCTCCGCGAAAAATGTAGGGGAACCCCAACACATTGTTGACTTGGTTCGGATGATCTGATCGTCCGGTACCCATGATCAAATCGGGGCGCGATTTTTTGGCGAGATCGTAAGCGATTTCAGGATTGGGGTTGGCAAGGGCAAAAACAATCGGGTCTTTTGCCATCGTCAAAATATCTGCGGGTGTTAAAATGTCGGCCACTGACAAACCGAGAAAAACATCGGCTCCTTTGATGGCTTCCTGAAGCGTGGTGATTTTTCGCGTAGTGGCAAATTCCAATTTACTCGCATCCAACCCTGGCCTATCTTTGTTGATCACCCCTTTGCTATCGCACATGATCAGGTTTTCTTTCCTTAAACCAAGTGCGAGATAAAGTTTCGTGCAAGATACCGCAGCTGCTCCGGCACCGTTGACCACCAACACAATGTCTTCAATCTTTTTATCCACAATATGCAACGCATTGATCAATGCAGCACTGGAGATAATGGCCGTACCATGCTGGTCGTCATGCATGATCGGGATGTTCATCTTTTCACGGAGTTCAGTTTCGATCTTGAAACACTCGGGCGCTTTGATGTCTTCCAGATTGATTCCACCAAAAGTAGGCTCCAGCGATTTTACTATTTTGATAAAAGCATCGGGATCTTCTTCATCAATTTCAATGTCGAAGCTATCGATGCCCGCATATTTTTTGAATAGCACAGCCTTCCCTTCCATCACAGGTTTGGCTGCTTCGGGGCCAATATTCCCTAGGCCAAGCACAGCTGTGCCATTAGAGATGACGGCAACTAAGTTCCCTTTGCTGGTGTATTTATAAACATCTTCTTTATTAGCTGCAATTTCTTTGCACGGCTCTGCCACCCCGGGCGAGTAGGCCAGCGCCAAATCCAACTGGGTACTTAATTGCTTAGTAGGTACGACCTCAATTTTTCCAGGTTGCCCATGTGTGTGATAGTCAAGGGCGTCTTGCTTTCTTATTTTTATAGACATGTACGTTCGATAAAGAGTGAAATTTACACTTTATCGGGGAGATGGCAATAGAGAAGCTGGAAGCAAAAGGATTAGTATCTTTGCGTTATGGGCAAAAAAGAAATCATCACACATTGGCTGACGATGGCAGAGCGCGATTGGAAGAGTGTATTGGCTTTGCATGAAGCGGGGCAACACATGCACGCCTTATTTTTTTCGCATCTGGTTATTGAAAAAATGCTCAAGGCTCATTGGGCAAAAGATAATGAAGAAAGTGAACCGCCCCGAATACACGATTTGGAATATCTCTACAACCAAACAGAACTCAAACTTTCTGCAAATCAAGTAGATCTGTTGGGTGTTATGAATTCCTGGAATCTGGAAGGGCGTTATCAAGATTACAAGGACAAATTTTACAAGCGCACCACTAAGTCCTACACAGAAGAAAAATTGAAACTAGTAGATGCGCTACGACTATGTTTACTATCCTAATTGCAAAACAAATAGTAGGGAAGCTATTTGAAGACCTGCGTGAAAATGGATATAA
>JABFSY010000011.1 GCA_013140395.1 Cyclobacteriaceae bacterium | reverse complement strand
GATCTAAATTTTCAAGTCAAGATTTATGAAACCACTGGCGTAATTGAATTTAACTACGAGACGATGAACCGTGGCACGGTAAATTTCTCGTACACCTTGGGCATTAACTCAAATGCCCTTGGCAATCCCCCAACGGCAAGTCAGCTGAGAACACAGCAAACAGAGAACTCGACCAGCTTTAGCAACACCGTGCAAAACAACCTTTCAGCGATGCCGTTAGCGTTCTCCCGAATTCAATTTACACCATCTGTCCCCACTGCTGCCTCTGGTTCCCTCACCCTTTCTGGGATTAGTAGTACAAGTATGAATTTATCCTGGCCAAACTGGGCAACCAATGAAATTGGCTATGTGCTTCAATACTCTACCGATGGGACAAACTATTTTTTTTACTCCCAAACTCCTGCTAACACCACATTAGCCACAGCCACAGGATTATTGCCGGCAACCACCTATTATTGGAAGGTCTCAGCTGTAACTGAAGGAACCTTAGGTACTGCATTAATCGCCAATGCCACTACTCAGGCTGCGGGAACAGTTACCTCTATCCGGTCAGGATTTTGGGATGCTACTTCGACCTGGGATTGTGCATGTGTGCCAAGTCTTGGCGACAACGTGCAAATAAGAAATACGCATGTGGTAACGCTAAGAACTGCATTGATGCAATGTAATAACTTGACAATTGGTGAAGGGGCAAGTGGTAGTGTTTCGTTTTCCGGTAATACTTCACTCACGCTCCAAATTAATGGGAGATTATCAATCAATACGGGGGCGTCTTTAACTCAGGCAACGAATTCAAATACAACGCACGCACTCAATTTGAATGGTGATGTATCAAATAGCGGCACCCTCAATCTTTCAGTGGACAGGAATAGTCTATGCAATGCTGTCTTTAGAAATCCTACCAATAATCAAACGGTAACGGGAGCCGGAAGTTATACTTTCTACACTTTAACGATCGATAAAGGATCAAAATCAAATATTGTAGAGATTACCTCCTCAAATTTTGCTTGCAATGCCGATGCGCTCATCTTCGGCTCGGGAGGCACTTTTAAGTTTTCATCTTCTGGTACTAATTCTTTTGGATTGTTTTCGACAACTCGTGACATACCTATCAATGGAAGAATCTGGATGAACAGTGCTGCCAGCACCATGAGTTTTGGGGCAAGCATTAATTTAAGAGGCGACTTACGAATTGATCAGGGGAATGTGGTTGTCGGAATTGCAGCGAACGAAAACATTCTGTCTTTTGGAGGAATACTTGAAATTAATGGTGGTTCACTTTCCATTGCAGGTGGCTTTGTACCAAGTGATCCTCAGTCCATCTCCCGTTTTGTGCAGACAGGTGGCACTGTCACACTACCTACTGTTTCGTCTACTTCTACTACACTCCATCCTTTTGACATGACAGTTGTTGGGTCGAGCTTTACCATGTCGGGAGGTACGATTATCTTACAACGCGAAGGAGGCGGAGGGGCCCAAAACTTAGGGTTCTCTACTGTAGGCGTAACCAGTAACTCGGTTACTGGGGGCACTTTGCAAATTGGTAATACATCGACTCCCGCAGGCCAGACGTGCCAAATTATTTCTGGAACTTCATTAGGTAATTTATTTTTGAACAGTGTCAACGCAACAGCTCAGCTGGCTGGTGTTGATCTAAACTTTCTTGGAAATGTAACGCTTACTTCAGGTACTTTAAATGACAATGGTCGAACCATAAGTTTAGCTGGAAATTGGTTGGTAACTACCGGTCAGTATACTGCCAACGCACTTAGTACGGTTGTGTTTAATGGTACAAAGCAGCAAAGCATTACTACTGCCGGACGGGCTTTCAATAATTTAACTCTTAGTGGAAGTGACTTAAAATTATTTCAGGATAATTTGACTGTAAACGGAAATTTCACTTCAACTTCTATTTTTTCTCCGGTCAATAGTGGGTTTATATTCACCCTGACAGGGAACTTTACTAATAACGGCACCTACCAGCGAAGAAATGAAACATTGAATCTAACGGGAACTTCTACTCAAAATATTTCCGGCAGTTCACTTACTGAATTTACAAACCTCACGATCAATAAAACTTCGGGTAGCGTAACCTTAAATGGAACCGTCAATCTATACGGGGTACTCAACATTTTGTCATCCACTAATTTCGATGCGGATGGAACTGGTGGAGGTGTATTCACGCTAATATCCACGAATGACGCACCAGTTTCGGATGCGAGAATTGCACGTCTTACCGGAACAGCATCCATCACGGGAAATGTTACGGTGCAGCGATTTACAAAGCCTGAAATTATTGGTGGCACACGGGTGTATCGTTACATCTCCACACCCGTTAGCGGGCAGTTTGTTTCGGATTGGATAGACGACTTTCCAATTACCGGAACGTTTTCTAATCCATCAACAGATTTTCCTTTAGGGTCAGGCATTACCGCCATTTGTGGGATACCCATTGTACCCACAACGCCCTCTATGTTTGTATACGTTGAAGCAAACGCAGGGACGGGTGCCAATGATTTGGGATGGACCGCTTTTCCCGCTTCGGGTCTCGCAAGTAGTGCAAGCTTACAAGTAGGCAGAGGATACGCGGCCTTCCTCAGAGACTGTACGAATCCAACTGTTATTGATGTGCGTGGTCCTGTCAATCAGGGTACCATCAATCTCACGTCACTGGTGTCGCGGACAGTTAATGGAAATACAGAGGATGGGTATAATTTAGTAGGTAATCCTTATCCATC
>JABFSY010000007.1 GCA_013140395.1 Cyclobacteriaceae bacterium | reverse complement strand
GTTACACACAATGGCCTTGTCCTTCATGTTTTCAAAATGCTTGCCTAATACGATGCCCGAGTTACCGGTAGCCGTTACCAAAATATCAGCTTCCTTCACCGCGTTTTCCATCTTCTTCACCGCAAAGCCATCCATCGCAGCTTGCAACGCACAGATCGGGTCGATCTCCGTTACAATCACACGCGCACCAGCACCACGTAGCGAAGCAGCAGAACCCTTGCCCACGTCACCGTATCCGGCAACCACAGCCACTTTACCCGCCATCATCACATCCGTAGCTCTGCGAATCGCATCTACCAACGATTCTTTGCAACCATACTTATTATCAAACTTCGATTTTGTTACCGAGTCGTTGATGTTGATGGCAGGCAACGGCAACTTGCCATTGTGCATGCGCTCAATCAAACGGTGAACACCTGTAGTAGTCTCTTCCGATATCCCTCTGATGCCCGAAATCAACTCAGGGTTGCGATCCAACACCATGTTGGTAAGGTCACCACCATCATCTAAGATCATGTTCAACGGCTTGCCGCCAGCAAAGGCATACAATGTTTGCTCAATGCACCAGTCAAACTCCTGCTCGTTCATACCCTTCCAGGCATACACGGGGATGCCCGCAGCAGCAATAGCCGCAGCAGCATGGTCTTGCGTAGAAAAGATATTGCACGATGACCAGGACACTTCCGCACCCAGTTCTTTCAAAGTCTCAATCAACACCGCTGTTTGAATGGTCATGTGCAGGCAGCCTGCAATGCGCGCCCCTTTCAAAGGCTGTTGTTTGCCATATTCTTCGCGAATGGCCATCAAACCGGGCATTTCGGCCTCGGCCAGTTTAATTTCTTTGCGGCCCCAGGCGGCCAGCGACATGTCTTTTACTTTGTAGGCAGGTTTCTCAGCAACGGTCATAAATGTGTGTTTTCTGTTGAATTTAACGGTATAAACCGCAAAGATAACACAAAGTTCAAAAGGTCATTACGGAAAGTTGGGCTATGTAATTTGTGGGCGTGTCCCCTGCGAGGCGCAGGGGTCGGGTTGTCGGCACTCGCCAACCAACCGCACCGTGCCATGTCGGGCCCCGTGAAACGAGGGCTCTCGCAAAGCGGAGCTCAAACATACCGCTCCATCGCTCACGCGAGCTCAGAGCCAACTACCAGTTCTGACAGTAAGAATGGAATCTATGCATCAATTTCACTACACATTTTTTCCTTCTTAAAAAACGTGGTTTTCCCCGTTTTTTCGAAGCGATTTCTGGCGTACATTTCACTTTAATTATTTTCTATAGTAGAAACCGAATGGCTGACGACAAAAAACAACAACTCGAACAAAAACTCTGGAACATTGCCGACACCCTGCGCGGTAAAATGGATGCCGATGACTTTCGCGACTACATCCTCGGCTTTATCTTCTACAAATACCTCAGCGAAAAGATGGATACCTATGCCAACTTAATTCTAAAGCCCGATAAGCTGAAATACGAAGACTTGCTAAAACACAAACAACGGAGACTGTATCTAAAAGAAGTTAAAGAGGCAGCCCTCGATAAGCTGGGTTATTTCCTTGAACCAGATGAACTCTTCAGCGAACTCGCCCGCAGAGGCAATGCCGAAGGTAAAAGCAAATTCATTCTCGATGACTTAACCAAGGTGCTTACCCACATTGAGCAAAGCACCATGGGCAGCGAAAGCGAAGAAGATTTTGGAAACCTGTTTGAAGACCTCGACCTCACCAGCAGCAAGCTCGGCAAAACCGAAACCGCCAAAAATGAATTGATTGTGAAAGTGCTTTCGCACTTGAATGAAATTGATTTCGATTTACAAAATACCACCAGCGATGTATTGGGCGATGCCTACGAATACCTCATTGGTAAATTTGCCAGCGGTGCCGGCAAGAAGGCCGGAGAGTTTTATACACCACAGCAAGTAAGCAGTGTGCTGGCGCGATTGGTTACCGTAGGCAAAACAAAATTGAAAAGTGTGTACGACCCAACCTGTGGCTCGGGCTCACTGCTGTTGCGCGTGGCCAAAGAAGTAAAAGAAGTAGGCGGCTTCTTTGGACAAGAGAGCAACCCTACTACTTACAACTTATGCCGCATGAACATGATCATGCACGATGTGCACTACAAAAAGTTCGACATTAAAAATGAAGATACGCTCGAGCGCCCGCAGCATATTGACAAAAGCTTCGAAGCCATTGTAGCCAACCCGCCCTTCTCTGCCGAGTGGAGTGCCAGCCCGTTGTTTATGAGTGACGACCGCTATGCGCCTTATGGCCGCCTCGCACCCAAAGGCACAGCCGACTTTGCTTTTGTGCAACACATGATTCACCAACTGGCCGACAACGGCACCATGGCTTGTGTATTGCCACACGGTGTTTTGTTCCGTGGCGGAGCCGAAGGGCACATACGGGAGTATTTGATAAAAGAAAAAAACTACTTAGATGCTGTAATTGGGTTACCCGCCAACATCTTTTACGGCACAACCATACCTACCTGCATTTTGGTGCTGAAGAAAAAGCGCGAGCATAAAGACAATGTTCTTTTTATAAATGCAAGTCAGTATTTTGAACGGGGCACACAAAATATTTTGAGACCTTCAGATATTAATAAAATACTAGAAACCTTCAAGGATAGAAAGGAAATTGAGAGCTACAGCAAGATTTCTTCATTAGCCGAAATCGCAGACAATCAATACAACCTTAATATACCAAGATATGTCAATACTTTTGAAGAAGAAGAGACTATTGATTTAAAGGAAGTTTCTAAACATTTAAAAAACTTAGAAAAGAATTTGCAGAAGGCTGACAATGAAATCGCGAAATTTTGTAAGGAACTTAAGATCGATACTCCTTTTTAATTATGGAAAAGCAAAAGGGTAAGAGACCACCGATAAGATTTTCGGAGTTTAAAGATAATTGGGAGCACAAAGTTTTAAATGAGCTTTTATACGAAGCCAAATCCCGTAACGGAGATTTGAAATATGGAAAAGACAAGGTTTTATCTGTTTCTGGTGAACTCGGAATTGTAAACCAGATTGAACATTTAGGTAGAAGCTATGCAGGTGTTTCGGTACACCAATACCATGTTGTAGAAGTAGGCGACATTGTGTATACAAAAAGCCCTTTGAAAGCAAACCCTTTCGGAATTATCAAACTTAACAAAAGAGAGGCCGGAATTGTGTCCACGTTATATGCTGTCTATAAAGTAAATAAGAAAACAGCCTATGGACCCTTTATTGATTACTATTTTTCCCTAGATGCAAATACCAACCGGTATTTACGTCCACTTGTAAAGAAAGGTGCCAAGAATGACATGAAGATTAACAACGCCTATGTTCTTCATGACAGGATATATGCCCCGACCCTCTCCGAACAACAAAAAATCGCCTCCTTCTTATCGGCAGTAGATGAAAAGATACAGCAGCTCACTCGCAAAAAAGAATTGCTGGAGCAATACAAAAAAGGAGTGATGCAACAACTCTTTCCGCCAGCAGGCGGACAAGCTCCTAAGCTGCGGTTTAAAGATGAGAATGGTAAGGCGTATCCGAAGTGGGAGGAGAAATTGTATGAAGATATATTTTCATTTTATACTACTAACTCTTTCTCAAGAGAAAACCTTAATTACGAAACCGGTGAAGTTAAAAACATTCATTACGGTGATATTCATACAAAGTTTTCATCTCGCTTTGAAGTGAACGAGGAAGTCGTTCCTTATATAAATGCAAACATTGATCTATCAAAAGTTAAAGAAGAAAATTATTGTAAAGAAGGTGATTTAGTAATTGCTGATGCATCGGAAGACTATGCGGATATCGGAAAGACAATTGAACTGATTAAATTGAATAAGGAAAAAGTAATCGCTGGCTTACACACATTTTTAGCGAGACCAAATAAAGCGAAAATGCACAAAGGTTTTTCAGGTTATTTGGTTCAAGCTCCTTATGTAAGAAAACAGGTTATGGCTATTGCACAAGGAACAAAAGTACTGAGTCTTTCACCTGGTCGATTAGGAAAGGTAAAACTTGAAATCCCTTGTACAGAAGAACAACAAAAAATCGCCAGCTACCTCTCTAGCCTCGATACCAAAATAGAAAGCGTGGCTACCCAAATCACGCAAAGTCAAACGTTTAAAAAAGGACTGTTGCAGCAGATGTTTGTGTAGTTTAAAAGGTAAAAAAAATAGTAAAATGAATAATAAAATATTTTATACCTTTGAGGCAACAGTATCCGTTATACTTCTCGTTAGATCAGTTTTCGGGTCATTTTCTAAGAAAAGTTCATTTACTCAAGATAATACACCCTCCATGCCTCTCTCTGATGCACACTTGGGGGGTTTTTTCTTTTTAGGCCATGGGTAAAAAGGTTTACCATAAGGCTCCACTCACCTTTCAAGAGCAATTATTATTGCTTAACAGCCGCTGTTTAGTCATTGCGGATGAACCTAAAGCAATTTCCTACCTTCAAGAAATAAGCTATTACAGACTTAGCGCATATTTCTTACCCTATCAGGCGGTTAAAGATAAATTCAATGAAGGCGTCACGTTTGAACAGATTATTGATACCTACTCATTCGATCGCGAGGTAAGGTTGCTCGTTTTTGATTGTATCGAACGTATAGAAATTGCTATTCGCACGCAAATCATTTATGGAATGGCGCTGCATTATCATGATTCACATTGGCAAGACAACAAAAGCTTATTTATAACCCCCTTCTATAATAAAATTGGTTCGCTTATAGATCCATTCTCCGATCTGCAATCCATTATTTCAAAAGCAAAAACAGTACGGGCACCTGAAGTTTTCATCAAGCATTACATCGATAACTATAGTAGTCCAGCCAACCCACCCTCTTGGATGTGCCTGGAGTTACTAACCGTAGGTGAGTTGTCGCATCTTTTTCGCGGCTTAAAAAACAACAGTGACAAGAAAAGGATCGCTGACTTTTTTGGCGTTCACCATACTGTATTTACCTCGTGGCTTCACACGCTGACCTATGTTAGAAATATCTGTGCGCATCATTCGCGTCTTTGGAATCGGGACTTTGCCATTGAACCAGATAAACTTTTAAAACCGGTGGGCAATTGGCTCAGCAAACCCTTTGAAAATAATAAACGCACGTTCTATTTTATTTGCGTTCTAAAATACTTGCTGAACCGGGCTAACCCAAGCAATAGTTTGAAAGTTAAATTAGAAACCCTTTTTACCAAGTATCCAAAGGTGCCCATTCAATTTATGGGCATTCCATCTGATGGAAAGGGGAATATGTTGAATTGGCAGAATGAACCCCTTTGGAAATAAATGGCTCAATCTGAAGCTATATTAGAGAATAACTTAATCAAGCAACTGATAGGCTTGGGCTATAAATCGGTTCAAATTCATGATGGTGATGCATTGCTTTCAAATCTTCAGGCACAATTAGAAGCATTCAACAACACTACTTTCACCGCCAAGGAGTTTGGTGTTATACTAAATCACCTGGCTAAGGGTGGTGTTTTTGAGAAGGCAAAGTCTTTACGAGACCGCTTTAATCTCTCCAAAGAAGATGGAACCAACTTTTACGTGCAGTTCTTTAACAATGAAGATTGGACAAAGAATTTGTATCAGGTCACTAATCAAGTTGAGCAGCAAGGCGCGTTTCTCAACCGCTATGATGTAACCTTGCTTGTGAACGGAGTGCCACTGGTACAAATTGAACTAAAGCGAAGAGGAATTGAAATCAAAGAGGCATTCAACCAGATCAGCCGATATCAAAAGCATTCGTTCTGGAGCAATCATGGTTTGTTTCAGTATGTACAGGTGTTCGTCATTAGCAACGGGGTAAATACAAAATACCTTGCTAATAACGAGCTTCAATCGGTATTGCAAACATTTTTCTGGACTGATAAAAAGAGTAAGCGCTCCAGCGAACTAGGCACTTTTGCCGATGCCTTCTTGCATCCAGATCATCTTGGCAAGTTCATTTCGCACTATGTAGTGCAGAATGAAACGTTCAAGGACATGATGATCTTTCGCCCTTATCAATACTACGCTGTAGAGGCTATTATTAATCAGGTTAAGGCGAGCAATAGTAATGGTTACATCTGGCACACCACCGGTTCGGGCAAAACACTAACTTCTTTTAAGGCCAGTCAAATCATTATGGACTTGCCGGAAGTTTACAAAGTAGTTTTTGTGGTAGATCGTAAAGATTTGGATTACCAAACTATGAACGAGTTCAATGCGTTCAAAAAAGACAGCGTGGACGTAACCAACAATACGGCCTCATTGGTGCGCCAGTTGGGTGACGACACCAAGTTGGTGCTCACCACAATTCAAAAACTAAACAACGCCATTTCAAAGGCACACTTCGAGAATAAGCTCACTCACCTGCGAGAAAAGAAAGTGGTCTTTATTTTTGATGAATGCCACCGTTCGCAATTTGGTGATACTCACGAGCGCATCATCACCTACTTTCAGAAAGCACAATTATTTGGCTTTACCGGCACCCCCATCTTTGCCGTCAACGCTACTAAGAATGAACATGGTAAGCGCACCACCAAAGATTTGTTTGGTGAGTGCCTTCACAAATATGTGATTACGGATGCCATCCGCGATGAAAACGTATTGAGGTTCGGTATTGAGTACATCGGCAAGTACAAACGGAAGAGCAACACCTTTATGGACATAGAGGTAGAAGACATCGACCGCCCAGAAGTGTGGGCCGATGAAAAACGCTTAACCAAGATTGTCGACTACATCATCGCCTATCACGGGCAAAAAACATTTAATAAAGAGTTCTCGGCCATCTTTGCCATTAGCAGCATCGAAAATCTGATTAAGTACTACGAAATATTCAGGAAGAAGAAGGAAGCCGGTGAACACGAACTAAGAATTGCCACCATCTTCACCTATGGCGCCAACGAAGACGATGAAGATGCGCAAGATATGCTTCCGGGCGATGAACTGCCAATGGCTGCTGAAGCAAAAGAAACATACAAGTCAAAGCACACACGCGATAAACTAAATGGGTTTATCGGTGATTACAATAAACTGTACGGTACTAGCTTTTCAACGGATGACGATAAATTGTTTGAAGGCTATTTCAAAGACATCAGCAAGCGGTTTAAGGAGCGGGAAAAGAAAACATTTAATGATGAAAAAGACAGGCTCGATATTTTGCTAGTCGTGAATATGTTTCTCACCGGCTTTGACGCTAAGAAAGTCAACACACTTTACGTGGATAAAAACCTGAAGCATCACGGGCTCATACAATCCTATTCCAGAACCAATCGGATTTTAGGGGAGAAGAAGTCACAGGGCAATATTCTGGCTTTTCGGAATCTCAAAGATGCAACGGACAAGGCCATCACACTTTTCTCCAACAAAGAAGCGATTGAAGAAATTATTTTGCCGTCTTTCGAAGCCATTGCCAAACGTTTCGATGAGGCATTGCAAGATTTATTGAAGGTAACACCAACTCCGCAAAGCGTAGATGAACTGGTAAGCGAAGAAGATGAAGCTGCCTTTGTGGTGGCTTTCCGTGCCTTATTGCGAGCTAAGAATGTGCTGGAGTCGTTTACCGATTTCAATTGGGCTAATCTGGGAATAGATGAAGAGACCTTTACATCATTCGAAACCAAGTACCTTGATCTGCGCGACAAAGTAAGGCGCGACAATTCAAAGGAAAAGACATCCATCCTCAATGACATCGACTTTGAAGTAGAGCTAATTCACCGCGACATCATTAATGCTGCCTACATCATTAAACTTCTGGCTAAACTGAAGCAAGCCAAAAAATCCGAACGCGAGCAACAAAAGAAAGCGATCATGGACATGCTGGGCAGCGATGTGCAGTTGCGAAGCAAGCGCGAGTTGATTGAAAAGTTCATTGATGAGAACCTTCCGAAAATACACGATGCCGACAACATTCAGGAAGAGTTTGAACAATACTGGCAAGAACAAAAAGTACTTGCCCTCGCCAAACTTTGTGATGATGAGAGCTTGGACAAAGAGCAATTCAAAGCGCTGATTGAAACCTACATTTTTAGTGGCCAAACTCCGCTCAGGGATGAGGTATTGAAATGCTTAGGCGATCGGCCAAGTATATTACAAGCTCGTGAAATAGGTGAGAGAATTATTCAAAAGATGAAGGAATATGTGGAGGTGTTTGTGGAGGGGATGGTGGCGTAGAAGTCAATAAAAGATAGAATTGAATAAGATGAAAAACCTACTTAAGCTCCATGAAGCGATAGCAGTTGTTTTACTCAACAAACCTAAGCGCACTGCTAATACTGAAGAAATAGCGAAAGAGATTAACAAACGGGGCTTATACAAACGAAAGGATGGGAAGCCCTTGCCTGCTTATCAGATAATGATGCGGTCAAAGTTGAATAATGGCAGGTATGCCTACCAGTTTGAATATCTTAAGGGAGATAGGGTAAAATTGGGCTAAAGTTGTTTTGGATAGCACAAAAAAGCTCAGTTGGCAAGGCAAAATTCAAAAAAAACTCCCTACCGATACACTTCGAGAAGCCAGCAAACAAGTTAAACCTCAATTAGACAACATTTACCAAACGTCTTCGTCAACTACTAGATTTGGCAGTAAGCATAGGGAACTCTAACAAATTTCAATACGGATTTTTCTGTTCTTAAAAAACGGGGAAAACCACGTTTTTTACACAAGAATTCCAGTGTACATTTCGATAAGAAATCAAATCAACCACAAACCCACAGGATGCAAAAAGAACAAATAGCCGATATCCTAAAAAATCCCAAAAAGCAACAAATAATTGCTGAATCCGATTTCCATTTCCAAAAAGGGCAAGATGCTTTAAAGAAGTGGCTAGATATGAAAATATCGGACGGCCTAAAAACGCAACTTCTTGAATTATCAAAAGACTATGATCAAATTCAAGAAGAAGCAAAAACCAATCAAGAGATCAAGACGGTACTGGAACATCTTTTTGAAATAATATCATACTGTGATAGCAAAGCAAAAGATAAACTCATCTATAATCAATATGAAGATAAAAGATGTCTTGCTATGGCTTTCGTACGCATGAACAACTGGGTTGAACATTTGATTCTATTCAAACTTAACCCAACACAATTAAAAGTCGGTTCTACTAAAAACGCATTCAATTATTTATTAGACCCGGGCAACAACGCAACCATCCTCAGTGAAAACCATCGGGAATTAATAATAAAAAACCTTTCAAAAAAGGAATTTGACTCAGTGAATTTTGTAAACGATTTGAAATCGCTTTTTAGGGAGTTTAATATTTCCGTCAAAAATCCATTGAATTACACTGACCTTCTATC
>JABFSY010000422.1 GCA_013140395.1 Cyclobacteriaceae bacterium | reverse complement strand
AAAAAAAATTAGCTCTGTAGCCCCATTATAAACTATTTGAGTTTTTCAGCAGACCCTACTTACAATAGGTAGGGATGAATCAAGAATTCTGAAAGAAAGAAGGAAAATGATTCTGAAATCTTCCTGAATTAAATCTGAAGGAAAACTGAATATATTGTAGCTATCTAAATGTGACTCGAAAATGATGCATGTATAAATTGAAGTTATAATTGATAGAAAAGCCACTAACATCGCATACTTTTTTAACGATGGACAAACCAAGACCGCTCCCCAAGGTTGTCCTTGATTCGCGATGAAATCGCTGAAAGAGTTTTTCAGGACGGTCCAAAGGCAGCCCACTGTTGCTGATCATTATAAAAGTCTTAGTAACTTCTATGACAACTGATCCGGATTGGGTTGTGTGTCGGATGGCGTTTGAAATAAGATTGCCAATTAATACCTCTATTAAAATCGGATTAGCCATTATCCTAACCGACTCATGCATGGTAGATTCAACTTTAATTTCTTTCTCCAGCACCTGTCGTTTGTAAACCTCTATTGATTTTTGAACTACGTTCTTGAGACTTATCTCTTCCGTATCAAAAAACTGTCGATTCTCAATTTTTGACAGTAGTAACAAGTTCTTGTTTAGATGAGTTATGCGATCCATGGCATTTAATAAATGCCCAACAAGATCAGCTTGTTCTTGTGTCAATTCTTTTGTTTGCGCCAATAATTCAAGTTTGGTACGGCAAATTGCCAGCGGTGTTTGTAATTCGTGAGATGCATTCTCGGTGAATTCTTTCTGGTTTGCATAGGCACTGCGGTTTTTATCAACTAACTGAGTAATTACAGTTGTAAGATCTCTAAACTCTGCAGTAGAGGGACGTGGAAGAAGTAGTTGGTTCCCCTCATCAATTTTAAACTTTTTCAGATGATCAAGAATTACATAAAATGGCCCCCAGATTTTATTGGAAAGCCTTCGATTAATAAGGACAAGTCCGGTTAAAAGCCCAGTAAGCATTAGAGTCTGAATACCCATGATAGCCCCAATCAGACTGATACTGCTAACCAGCGATTCCCTAACCTGAAGCTCATAATGTTGGCCTTGAATAACAACACCCGTACAAAATACCCGGTGAAGAATTACTTCAGCTTTACTGCTATCGTATAAATCAATGGTAAAAAGTGAATCTTTTTTTGTTACACCATTGCTCGGTATCAAGATAAATTCTTTATTCATCAACTGAAAGAATTTCAAGTCTTCTTCCGTTTTCAAATTGGCATGGGCCTCATAGAAATCCGTTTTATGCGAACGTAAAACTTTGTCCATCTCCCATATGAAAAGCTGCTGAATGGCGAAATAGAATAAGGGAGTGCATAACAATAGTAGTAATGCCGAATAAAGCAAGTAACTTTTGATTGTACGGTTCAGTAGTTTCATACTTCAAATTTATACCCCAGTCCATAGACTGTTTTTATATAATCGGGACACTGAGATTCACTGAGTTTCTTTTTCAAGTTTTTCATGTGAGCATATATAAAATCGAAGTTATCGAAAACTTCCGCATCGTCTCCGGAAAGGTGTTCCGCAATTGCATTTTTTGTAACTACACGATTTTTATTTGAGATCAAAAATAAAAGAAGGTCATATTCTTTTCTGGTTAGATCAACCATTTTACTGTTCACACTAACCGATTTACCTAATAGGTCAATAATAATCTCATGAGCAGTGATACTGTTACTTCCAGCAAATCGCTTTCTGCGGATAACCGATGATACACGGGCACCTAACTCAGCAAGGTGAAATGGTTTGGGTAAATAATCATCCGCGCCTAGGTTAAGTCCTTTAATTTTATCGTCCAGTGAATTCTTGGCGGAAATTATAATAACACCATCCAATTTCCCGGTGCTTTTTAGCTTTTCCATTATTTTTAGTCCATTGCCATCAGGAAGAGTAATGTCTAGTAATATGCAATCATAATCGTGCATGGTTATTTTTTCCTCTGCATCACGGGCAGTATAGGCTACCTCGCAAACATAACTCTCCTGCCGTAGGTACTGCACAATACTTCTTGCCATTTCGCGTTCGTCTTCTACAATGAGTATCTTCATTCTATGGTTATGGCTAGGTACTGTTATTCTTGTTTATTTTTCAATAGCCCCATGAGTTCAAAAGCCCCAAGGGTAACGATAGGTGCTCCAGCCACAAGCTTCTCTAACAACTGCACTTCTGTGAATTCTCCAACAGCGATGCCCGTATTAACACGGATGGCCTTGAATTGGTTATCACTGGAAGATACGAAGATATAATCCTTTCCTTCAAAGTTTGAAATAGAGGTAGTCGGAACTACATCTGCTTCCGCTGAAACGGTTTCAATGTTAGCCGTCACAAACATTCCCGGAAGCAGTGATTTATCTACCTTGTCCAAGTGGCAATGAATGCGAACGGTTCGTTCAGGACTGATTTCCTTACCAACCAGATAAACGGAGGCATTATATATAGCGGTATCGTTAGCCAACTGAAAGGTAACTTTTTGGCCAACTGCAATTTTATTGATGTCCTTTTCATACACCTGAAGTTCCGCGTGCATGTGTTCCAGATTGACAATTTTAAACATTACTTCAGTAGGTGTCACAAACTGACCAATGTTCACATTTACAGTGGTTATAAATCCATCGATTGGAGCGGTCAGGTTTACCGTTGATTTAATCCTTCCATTCTTAATGGAAGCTGGAGAAAGATTGATCATCGCCAATTTTGCTTCCAGTCCACTTACCATTGCTTTCATGCTTTCATATTGTGACTTGGATTGCTGCAATGCTTTCTGTGCATTTACATTTTCCTTAGCCAGTTCCTGCTGTCGGTTATACTCCATCTGAAGGAATTCCAACTTACTGCTACTATCCAGATAGTCCTGTTGTAATTGTATGTACTCTTGATTTTCAAGCACGGTCAATACATCTCCCTTCTTTACCTTCATACCTTGCAAGAGCTGAGTTGATTTCACAAAACCGCCCATTGGTGCAGAGATAATCACCAGGTTTTGCGGTGGCACATCCAATTTACCATTGACGGTAATCTGTTTTGCAACAGGCTTTCTTTCCACTTTGCCAAGTGTGATGTTCGAAGCCTTATACTGTGATGATGTTAGCGTGATCATGTTTGCACTTAGTGAATCAACCACTACTGCTTGTTCTTGTTTTTTGCTGCCACATGCCATTAATAGGATGGCGCCTATAGAAAATAATAATATATTTCTCATTTTAGATTTTACCGTTTAAATAGTCAATGATAATGATGCTTTGATAGTATTGTTGTAGTGCAATAAGATATCCCTCGCGAATAGCCAGTGCCTGTTTCAGGTTTAGCAACAATACTGTATGATCAACCTCTCCACTTTTAAAAGCAAGGCGGCTCTGAGTGATCAGTAAGTCAGCCGTTTTAAGGGCAGAGCCTCTATAGTAGCTGAGGCTGTTCTTGTTTTTACTCAGCTCCTGCAAAGCCTGGTTGTATTGTTGTGTCAAGTTGAGTTGAAAGGATTCGTTCTGCTTTTTAGCTACCTCGGTTGCAATAGAAGCCGCCTTGATTCGAGCAGTATGTGGAGCAAACCACAATGGAAGGGATAGTCCTATCTGAAATCCCTGAAACCGTTTGTCAGAGCCAAAGTATTGATCTTGTCCATTTATATTTTGAGTGCCGATAAGCGTTTGATTAAAATAGCCAACGCGTAAATCAGGCATCGCTCTGGCAGCTTCTACCTTTCGCTGCCAGTTAGTTACATCAATCTGCTGCCGGGTATAAGCGAGAGATGGATTCTGATTTATAGTTGTTGAATCAAATTCTGAAGCAGCAATCAAATTCTCCAAACTTCCCTGCACATCAGATAGTGTTGGCAATTGGCATAGCAACTGAAGGTGACTTAAAGCAATTCGGATATCCGCTTCATTTCTAGCTTTCTGGTTTTGAATCTCAAAAAGTTGAGTTTCCGCAGAAGTCTTTGCAAGTAGTGTGCTTTCGCCAGTTTAGTATTGCAAATTGGCTATCTTTAAAAGATCACTCAATAAACTATCTTGCTGCAAAAGCGACTGGTGTCTAAGCTTCAAATACAAAAGTTGATTAAACACCTGCTTCACCTGAAAGGCTAATTCATTCTTGCTTACATTCTCTTTGAGCACCGCAGAAGTAATCATCGCCTTATTCAGTCCGTTCAGCTTTCCAAATAATGTTGGAAACGGAATGCCCTGCGTGAGAGTAAGGTTATTATCCGTCTTCTGGATACTATTGTATTGTCCATACATCATTGAGACATCCGTCTTGGGTAATTCAAAGGCTGTTTTCTTCAATGCCATTTGTCGCGAGGTTTCCAATGTGGCCGATTGGATAGCGGGGTTATTTGCAATTGCTTGCTCAACCGCATCCCTTAATGTGATCACCGTTTCTTGTGCAAAGGCCGAACTGCAGATCGCAACAAAAACAAATATTAATAAGATGTATTTCATAATGATTCGATTGAGTCCAAGTAAAGTTTATTTAGTAAAACTCTTCCTGTGCAATTTTTGAAAGTAAGGCCTAGAAAGTTGTGGCGAAAAACCGGCTTAACACTTCTGATAAACACCAGATTGTTGGGGAAAGCCTTTTTTAGTTCGTGCATAGTAAGCATTTGTACAGGCTCACGTAAACTTGCGTTGAAGAAGTAATCCAATTCCTCTTCCCCATCTTTTCTATGGTGAATTATTCTTGTGTAAGTAATCAATCCATCACGATCTAAAATTTTATAATAACCATAGAAATTCAATGCGCCTTTTTTTCCATAAGCTCTATAGCAATCATTGCCGTTAGTATAACCATACAACTCGCCATACTCAAATTCATGTATCCCTGATGTAGACCGAATAACGAGTTTTGAATGATTATCTAACGTTATAGCATCTGTGTGATTCCTTACTTCAAAAACTTCTGCGGGCGTATTTTCTAAAAATTGTCTTTCGGTTTTAAACACTCCTACCTGAGTAGCTTGTGCCTGAGCTGAACCGGCAATGCTCAACATAAAGAATGCCAGCACCGCTACTACCGATTTAGGTTTTGCCATACGCGTTGAGATGCTTTCGGAGACCAGATACAATACTGGCAATACAATAAGCGTAAGTAACGTTGCGGTAAGCAGTCCGCCAATTACTACTGTGGCTAATGGTTTCTGTACTTCGGCACCACTGCCGTGTGATATCGCCATTGGTAAAAAACCCAACGAGGCTACGGTTGCTGTCATAATCACTGGACGCAACCGTGTTGCTGTTCCTTTCATAATAATATCTTTTAAGTTGGTTAAACCTTCTTCTTTCAATTGATTGAATTCGGCAATCAGTACGATGCCATTAAGTACCGCTACCCCGAAAAGTGCTATAAACCCGATGCCTGCTGAGATACTGAACGGCATTCCACGTAGCCACAAAGCGAACACGCCACCAATTGCCGACAATGGTATTGCCGTGTATATAAGCAGTCCTTGTTTTACCGAACCAAAGGCAAAGAACAACAGGGTGAAAATGAGTACTAGCGAAACCGGAACAGCAATGGCCAGACGTGACTTTGCTTCTTGCAGATTTTTGAATGTACCACCATAGGTCACATAATATCCAGGTGCAAATTTCACCTCGGCCTCTACCTTCTTTTGTAATTCCTGAACAATGCTTTGCACATCGCGACCACGCGTATTGAACCCAACCACTATTCTGCGTTTGGCATCATCGCGCTGAATTTGATTTGGTCCCACTTCTAAGGCTACATCAGTTACTTGCGATAATGGTATTTGCATACCATTAGCTGAGGTGACGTAAAGATTCTGAATGTCCTCAATGGACGTACGGCTTTTGCTATCAAGTCTCACCACAACATCAAATCGTTTTTCACCTTCAAACAAAAGTCCTGCGCTTTGTCCTGCCATTGAAGTATTAATGACTTCGTTGACTTGGCGTACAGTGATGTTGAATCGTGCGAGTTGATCACGTTTCAGTCGTATGATAATTTGTGGCAACCCTGTCATATTCTCAATAAATAGACTTTCTGTTCCGTCTATCGTATTAGCCAGTTTCCCAATATGTGCTGCGTAGGCTGTTAACTCATCCAAATTTTCGCCATACACTTTAATGACCACATCCTGACGGGCACCAGTCATCAATTCATTGAATCGCATTTGAATTGGATGTTGAAATCCAAACCAAACACCCGGTACATTTTCGCTCAATGCTTTTTGCATTTTTGCAATCATCTCATCCTTCGTCTTGGCACTTACCCATTCAGATTTGTCTTTCATCACCACCATCATATCGGCAGCTTCAATTGGCATAGGATCGGTTGGTATTTCAGCAGAGCCTATCTTGGCAATCACTTTCTCCACTTCAGGAAAATTCTTCAAAAGAACCTCTTCGCCTTTCAGCGTTGCCTGCACAGTTGATGTAAGGTTAGTACCTGTGATCAGGCGAGTGTCCACTGCGAAATCACCTTCATCCAGTTCTGGAAGAAATTCTCCACCCATAGTAGAGAATATAAAAATGCTGGCTACCAATAAGACTGCGGCTGTGCCAATAACTATTTTTCTCTTTTCTAATGCCCAGGTCAAAGCGGGCGAATAAATCTTTTGTATCTGCTCGATTATTTTATCAGATATATTCTTTTTATGCGTAGTGACTTTGCTTAAAAACATTGCAGAAGCAAGTGGAACATAAGTAAGTGACAATAGAAATGCACCAATAATGGCGAAGATGACCGTCTGAGCCATTGGCTTAAACATCTTACCTTCAATGCCCACTAATGAAAGGATAGGAAGATAAACAATGAGAATAATGATTTGCCCGAAAGCAGCAGCATTCATCATCTTCTTAGCTGATGAACCTACCTGATCCTCCATTTGACTTTGTGTGAGCCGTGCGGAAACTCCCGATGCAGCTATGTAATGTAAAGTTGCCTCAACAATAATTACAGCACCATCTACAATCAATCCGAAATCAATAGCTCCCAGACTCATCAGGTTTCCGGATACACCAAACAGGTTCATCATGATGATAGCAAACAGCATGGCTAGAGGAATGACCGATGCCACAACTAACCCGGCACGTAGATTTCCGAGTAGCAGAACTAATACAAAAATTACAATCAAAGCTCCCTCAGCAAGATTTCGAACCACGGTTTCAATAGCATTGTTCACAAGTTTTGTACGATCAAGAAAAGGTTCTATGGTTACGCCTTCTGGTAACGTCTTTTCTATTGTGGCAATACGCTCCTTTACGTTTGCAATTACCTGAGAAGAGTTAGCACCTTTCAACATCATCACTACGGCTCCAACAGTCTCACTTTTTCCGTTCTGTGTCATGGCACCAAAACGAATTGCATTGCCCAACTTTATAGTAGAAACGTCACGCATCAATAGCGGCATACCTGTATTCGAACTACGTACGATTATGTTTCCAATATCATCAATAGACTTGATCAGACCTTCACTTCGGATAAAGTAGGCACTGGTATTCTTCTCAATGTATGCACCGCCTGTATTCTGATTGTTATTCTCCAGCGCAGCAAACACTTCACTGATAGGCAGGTTAAGACTTCTTAATTTTTCAGGTGAAAGAGCGATTTCAAATTGTTTTAGATAACCACCAAAACTGCTCACATCTGCAACTCCCTTTGTGCCTAGTAATTGTCTGCGTACTATCCAATCCTGAATGGTGCGCAACTCCATGACCGTATAGTTATCCTCATAACCTGGCTTTGCTTTAACAATGTATTGATAGATTTCACCAAGACCCGTTGTCATAGGTGCCAACTCTGGAGTACCCACTCCTGGAGGAATTTGTTTCTTTGCTTCGGTAAGACGCTCACTTACCTGCTGACGCGCCCAATAGACATCGGAAGCATCGGAGAAAACAATAGTAACAACAGACAATCCAAACCGGGAGAAAGAACGAATCTCTTCTATTCCAGGTATAGTTGCCATCGTCTGTTCAACAGGAAAAGTCACTAACCGTTCAATGTCCAAGGCAGACTGTGAAGGCGCAATGGTAAGAACCTGTACCTGATTATTAGTGATGTCGGGTACGGCATCAATGGGAAGTTGTGTTACCTGGTAACTTCCCCACCCAATGAGTGCAACGATAAACAAGCCCACAATGAGCTTATTGCGTATAGAAAATTGAATAATGGAATTGAGCATGAAGCTTAATCATTTAAAAAAGTTTAAAGAATAGGTTTCCGCTAACTATTGATTACAATAGATACGAATACACACTTAGATAAAAAGAATAAGAATTAAGCCCTTGGCGGTTGCCAAATTGTAAACTGATACAAAGAAGAATTAAACGGTGATACATACAAGCCAACTTTAGCCATTGTGTATGAAATTACAGGTAAAGTTTCCTCGAATGAATCCGTAGGTATGGCAATAGAAATGGAAACTTCTTCACAATGTGTTCCTCTGAAAGGTAACTGTTGATCACGTTGATAGTCACTATCTTTAATATCACCACTGAAATAGTGAAGCACAATAAAGCCAATAAAGTTAATGTCTTGGCTTTTCTGCTTGTGTTCTGAGAAATGCTCAAGTAAGACAGGAATGCGCACAATCTCTTGCAATTGGGTGTTTACCAAAAGGTAGAGAAGTAAAAGTGCTATGGCTGTATGCTGTCTCATGTTGTTCACGATACAAATCAACGGAATGAATCTGAATGGATTCTGAATTTTTACTCAGTTAGGAAAATAATTGAAAAATTGTTTTCAGCGGATGGGATTGGCTCTTGCCATAGCTTTGGTGTCGCGGTGCGTGTGCGCGGGCTCTATTATAATCAGTTGGGCGGGTGGGTTTGGCTCTTGCCTTTGCTTTGGTTTGCGGGAGGGATGTGGGGCAATGACAAGTGCCAAAAGCGAGGGCGAGAATCTCTCCCGGTTGCAGTGCGGTGGGGAATTCGTTACTGGGTCGTTATTCGTAAGTCGAGTCCTTTGTCCCAAGTTATTTTGTTTTCTCCTGTCCACCGTGTTTATGAAACGTTCACTTCTCGTGTGGAGAAAACTTAATAGGTTGGCTATCAGTCGTTACTTTTCATTGTCGTGGAGAATTTGTCCCGTTACAACGAAGGGCATTGGCGGTAACGTTTGTGTTTGCGCAGTGGTGGCTTATCGAAGCCGCGTCCTGTCCACGTGGGCAAACGTAATTAAAAAACTATACTTCATACCTTGGTGTCCCGCCACCATTGCGCAAACATTTTGTTGGCAGCTGCTTGGCCATTCTCGAATCTTAATTTGAAGCCCAACTCAAAATTGTCCACGTGATAAATAAAAG
>JABFSY010000018.1 GCA_013140395.1 Cyclobacteriaceae bacterium | reverse complement strand
GATGTAGCTGAATTAGTAGCGAAAGCGAAAGCCAATAACATGGAGTCGTTAGCTCTCACCGATTTTGGCAATATGTATGGTGCTTTCAAATTTGTTAGCGAGGCGCTGAAGCATAATATCAAACCCGTTGTAGGTTGCGAGTTTTTTGTGTCTGAGGAGAGGAAGACACTTAAGTTTACAAAAGACAATCCAGACAAAAGATTTCAGCAGGTATTGTTTGCGAAAAATAAAGCGGGCTATCAACATCTGGCAAAATTGAGTTCAATAGGTTTTATCGAAGGACTCTATGGAATTTACCCGCGTGTCGACAGGCAACTTATCACTCAATATAAGGAAGGATTGATCGCTACAACCGGAAGTCTGTTGGGAGAAGTTCCGTATCTGATTTTACACGTGGGCGAGCGCCAGGCAGAAGAAGCATTCAAATGGTGGCACCAACAATTCGGGGCTGATTTTTATATTGAATTGAACCGACACGGGATGCCCGAAGAAGACCGCGTGAACGAAACCCTTCTAAAGTTCGCTCATAAATACAACGTGCGCTACTTCGCTGCCAATGAGTGTTTCTATTTAGAAAAAGAAGAATCGAATGCCCATGACGTCCTCCTTTGTATTAAAGAAGGCGAATTTCAGTCAACACCCATCGGGCACGGAAGGGGAACCCGGTATGGGTTAACTAACAATCAATTCTATTTCAAATCGCAGGATGAAATGAAATCGCTTTTTCGCGATATGCCTGAAGCTATTGAAACCATCAGCGAAATCATAGATAAAGTAGAAAAATATGAGCTCAAGAGAGATGTGCTTCTTCCGAAGTTTACCATCCCTGCTGAATTTTCTACCGAAGACGAGTATCTCCGCTTTCTCGCCTACGAAGGAGCTAAGAAACGATATCCCACACTAACACCAGAAACGAAAGAAAGAATTGATTTCGAATTAGAAACGATAAAGAAAACCGGCTACCCCGGTTATTTTTTGATCGTTCAGGATTTCACTTCGAAAGCGCGCGAAATGGGCGTGTCCGTTGGCCCAGGACGTGGATCGGCAGCAGGATCAGCAGTTGCCTACTGCATCGGAATTACTAATGTAGACCCCATTGCTTACGATCTACTCTTTGAGCGTTTTCTAAATCCCGATCGTGTTTCTCTGCCAGATATTGATATTGACTTTGACGATGAAGGGCGCGACAAAGTTTTGCAATACGTGATCGAAAAGTATGGCCACAACCAAGTGGCACAAATCATTACCTACGGCACCATGGCAGCCAAGTCATCCATTCGCGACTGCGCGCGTGTGATGGAATTACCGCTGACAGAATCGAACAACTTAGCCAAGCTCGTCCCCGAGCGTCCGGGCACCACACTGGCAAAGGCGTTTGAAGAAGTAAAAGAACTCAGCGATGTAAAAAAAGGAACCGACTTAAAGGCACAGGTCTTAAAGCAAGCCGTCATCCTAGAAGGCTCTCTTCGCAATACAGGAACGCATGCCTGCGGTGTGATCATTACACCCGATGACCTTACCAAGTTTGTACCGGTTTCTACCGCTAAAGATTCTTCGATGCTAGTTACGCAGTTCGACAACAGCGTAGTAGAAAGTGCTGGTATGTTGAAAATGGACTTTTTAGGATTGACTACCCTAACCATAATAACCACTGCCATTAGAAACATTAAGAAGCGCAAGGGAATCAGTATTGACATTGATCAGATTCCTTTGAATGATTTAAAAACGTACCAACTCTATCAAAGAGGAGAAACGACTGGTACGTTCCAGTTCGAATCGGATGGCATGCAAGCTTACCTGAAAGGGTTAAAGCCTGATAAGTTTGAAGACCTCATCGCGATGAATGCCTTGTACCGGCCTGGTCCGATGGAATACATCCCCAATTTCATTGCTAGAAAGCATGGTCGCGAGCCCATCAAATACGACTTGCCGGAAATGGAAGAGTATTTGAAAGATACTTATGGAATTACTGTTTATCAGGAACAGGTGATGTTGCTTTCGCAAAAGCTTGCCAATTTTTCAAAGGGAGATGCCGATGTTCTGCGGAAAGCAATGGGAAAGAAGCAGAAAGATGTCCTCGACAAAATGAAAAGCAAGTTTGTCGAAGGGTGTAAAAAGAACAATCACGATGAACGCATTTCAGAAAAAATATGGAAAGACTGGGAAGCATTTGCTCAATACGCGTTCAATAAATCACACTCGACCTGCTATTCGCTAGTTGCTTATCACACCGCTTTTCTAAAAGCCAACTACCCGGCTGAGTACATGGCGGCAGTGTTAACTCATTCACAAAGTAATTTGGACAGCGTTACTTATTTTATTGAAGAATGTAGAAAACAAAATATAGAAGTACTAGGCCCACATGTAAACGAATCGGGTGTTTACTTTGAAGTAAACAAAGAAGGTAAAATTCGATTTGGTCTGGGTGCGATCAAAGGTGCAGGTGATGCCGCTGTGGAGGCCATCATTCAAGAACGGGAAGCCAAAGGACCCTTCAAAGATATTTTTGAATTTGCGAAACGACTCAGTCAACGAGCGGTTAATAAAAAAACATTTGAATGCCTCGCGTTGTCGGGAGCGTTTGATTGTTTTCCGGAATATCACAGAAGACAATATATTGCCGCGAAGGACGGAGATATTTCACTGACGGAGAAAGTCATTAAGTACTCCGCCAAAATGCAACAAGAATCGCAGAGCACTCAAGCTAGTTTATTTGGTAGTGCCAGCGGCACACAAATGCCGCTACCG
>JABFSY010000193.1 GCA_013140395.1 Cyclobacteriaceae bacterium | reverse complement strand
GATGGCCATCATCCATTTTTTTGAATCGTACGTAACCAAGCCACCGATTAAAGGCGGCTGCCCTTTGCTGAATGTGGCCATTGAGGCGGATGACCACAGTCCACACTTGCGAAAGAAGGCGCACACGATTTTGGAAGTGTTGAAAGAATCCATTGTGACCATTTTATCTAATGGCATCCAATTTGGGCAACTTAAAAAAAACATCGACAAAGAGTATTATGCAACAGTGATCATTGCTAGTCTGGAAGGCGCCATCATGATGAGCAAGCTTTCTAAAACGAACAGCGACATTCAAATTATCATTTCACATTTAGAAAAAGTGATCAAGGAAATAGAGGCTTGATTTTTTAACAATCCAACTGTATGAACAAAGTAATTATTCGCATTATAGGGTTTTATCTAAACTCCTTGGCTCTGATTGCACCCAAGGCCGCAGGCAAAAAAGGATTTGAATTGTTTTGCTGGCCACGCAGAATCAAAATGAAGCCACATCAGCTGGAGTTTTTGAATCAATCGGATGAGAAATTTACAATTGATTACGCGGGAAAGAAAGTACAAGGCTACCGTTGGGGAAAGGGGAAGAAAAAAATCCTGCTTCTTCACGGCTGGCAAAGTCATAGTTATTGGTGGCGGTACGTAATCAATCGCCTCACGAAAGAAGAGTTCACTATCTTCTCGCTCGATGCGCCTGGTCATGGATTATCGGAAGGAGATTTTTTAAACCTACCACACTATAGCGGTTTGATTGAACAATTTATTGCAGAGCAAAAATCTTTACACGCAATACTTACTCACTCGTTTGGAGGGTTTGCAACAGTATATTCACTGCATAAACTTCCACACCTGCAAGTTTCAAAACTGGTAGTGATGGCTGCGCCAGGGGAAGTGAAATATTTCTTTGAGTATTATCAAAATATGCTTCAGCTTTCACAAAAATCTATTCGAGTGATCACTGAGCATTTTATTGAAACCATTGGGCATCCACCTTCCTATTTCCAAATGAAAGATTTTGCAAAAACACTGGCTCAATCTGGTCTTATCATCCACGACACCGAGGACAAAGAAGCACCTTACAAAAATGCTATTGCGATGAGTGAAGTGTGGAAGAACTCAAAGTTGATCACTACTACAGGGCTAGGACACAATTTAAAATCGAAGGAGTTAGTGGAGGAAGTGGCGAAGTTTGTGTGAGGATTAAGAAGTCTGAAATTTTTTGAAGGCAACTTGGCTCAGCGCATTCAGGTTTCGAGTACATCAAACTGACAGGCGCCTTTTAGTTTTGAGTAATATTATTTATTAACCAGCGGAGAAACTTTCGTTCCAATCAACTGAATCGCCTCCATCAATTTAGTATGTGATAATCCTGCGTTGTCCATTTGAAAAGACACGCGCGACAATCCACCCAATGCATTACCGTGACGGATAATTTTTTCTGCTACCTCTTCTGCACTACCTACCAAGAAAGCTCCAAGCGGTCCACGCTGTGCTTCGAAGCCCGCTTTGGTTACAGGTGGCCAGCCTCGCTCTTTTCCTATTCGTGTAAACATTTCTGCATAGCCCGGATAGTAATCGGCAACAGCTTGTTCCGTTGTAGCAGCCACGTAGCCCAAAGAGTGCAACCCAACTTTTAAATTCTCAGGTGCGTGACCGGCTTTCCTTCCAGCTTCTCTATATAAATCCACTAACGGGCGAAAGCGATGGGTATCGCCACCAATAATAGCGACCATCAAAGGAAGACCTAGTGTGCCCGCACGTGCAAACGACTCGGGAGTGCCGCCTACACCTAACCAAATAGGAAATGGTTTTTGTACTGGTCTCGGGTAAACCGACTGATTCTTCAAGGCAGGTCTGAACTGACCTGACCAATTCACTACTTCGTTTTCTCGAATTGTTAATAAAAGCTCAAGTTTCTCTGCAAACAATTCATCATAGTCTTGCAAGTTTAAGCCAAACAATGGGAATGATTCGATGAAGGAACCACGACCTACTACCATCTCTGCCCTGCCTTGTGAAACTAAATCAAGCGTAGCAAAGTTTTGGAAAACGCGTACCGGGTCAGCAGCGCTCAGCACAGTGACAGCGCTCGTCAACCGAATGTGTTTTGTTCTGGCAGCAGCACCAGCCAATATCACTGTGGGTGCGGAATCTAAAAACTCTTTGCGATGATGTTCACCTATTCCAAATACATCAAGTCCAGAATGATCTGCGTATTCAATGCGCTCCAGTAATTCGGTGATGGCTTGCACGCTGCTGGTTTTCACTGTACCGTCACTTGCCATGTTGCTGGCGAAACTATCTATCCCTATTTCCATTGTTTTTTACTTTGATCAAGATTCATTTACTTTTCGCTCGCAAAATACTGCTTTTGAAAGGTAAACAAGAAGATGTAGAAGCTATTACAAATGCTTCAGAAAGAAGAATGGTAGTAAAAATGATAAGTCGGCAACAATAGAAGGAGAGAACTTGAACTATCCATCAGTTCTCACTCAATGAACATTCTATTCCACCCTTGTAAAAGCCCTCCAATCTGGCAATCCGAGCGAGTATGTTTTCATCACTATCGAGGGTTTCTCGCGCCAAGGTACGGTAACTTGTCTCATTTGATTCTGGCATGCTAGCCTCTATAGCACGGATTGCTTTATTGGGTACAAATTCATCCTTTGATAGGTTCATGGAGAGCAGTTGATGCATTGAATTCGTCATCTTGAATGATTAATTACCAAAAATAGCCAAGCTCAAAAAGCTGTCT
>JABFSY010000268.1 GCA_013140395.1 Cyclobacteriaceae bacterium | reverse complement strand
AAGGAAGATCGCGTAGACTATACCAACACGATTTTCAATATCGGCTTTTTGTTTCTTCTCGTGTTCGGTTTTTGGATGTTGATGCGAAGAATGACAGGTGGTGGAGGTCCGGGCGGCCAGATCTTTAACATAGGAAAATCGAAGGCTGCTCTTTTTGATGCGGAAAGCAAAGTAAAAATAACGTTTGCTGACGTGGCAGGTTTGGAAGAAGCCAAAGAAGAAGTGAAGGAGATTGTTGACTTCCTGAAAACACCGCAAAAGTTTACAAAGCTGGGCGGCAAGATTCCAAAAGGTGCTCTCTTAATAGGCCCTCCGGGAACAGGAAAAACGCTTTTGGCGAAAGCCGTAGCTGGTGAAGCAGGCGTGCCTTTCTTTTCCTTATCAGGTTCAGACTTCGTAGAAATGTTTGTGGGCGTAGGAGCAGCACGCGTACGCGATCTTTTTAAGCAGGCAAAAGAAAAAGCTCCTTGTATTGTTTTCATTGACGAGATTGATGCGATCGGTCGCTCACGCGGCAGAGGGCAAATGCCCGGATCGAATGACGAGCGCGAAAACACCTTGAACTCGTTGTTGGTAGAAATGGATGGTTTTGCAACCGATAGTGGGGTAATCATTCTTGCCGCTACCAATAGACCAGATGTATTAGACTCTGCCTTAATGCGCCCCGGTCGTTTTGATAGACAAATCAGTATCGACAAACCGGACATCGCAGGTCGAGAGCATATTTTTAAAGTACACTTGAAGCCTATTAAGCTTTCAAAAGATGTTGACGTAAAAAAACTAGCTGCACAAACACCCGGGTTTGCCGGTGCGGAAATTGCCAACGTGTGTAACGAAGCAGCCCTCATTGCAGCTCGCAAAGACAAAACAGAAGTTGAGATGCAGGATTTCCATGACGCCATTGATCGGGTGATCGGAGGATTGGAAAAGAAAACCAAAATCATTTCGCCAGAAGAGAAAAAAATTGTGGCGTACCACGAAGCAGGTCATGCAGTCGCAGGATGGTTTCTAGAGCATGCTGATCCGCTCGTAAAGGTGAGCATCGTACCTCGTGGCGTAGCTGCGTTGGGGTATGCACAATATTTGCCTAAAGAACAGTTCTTGTACCAAACTGAACAATTACTGGACGAAATGAGCATGACGTTTGGTGGTCGTGCGGCCGAAGAGATCATTTTTGAAAAGATTTCAACGGGTGCATTGAGTGATTTAGAGCGCATCACCAAAATGGCGTATAGCATGGTGACCGTTTATGGTATGAATAAAGAGATAGGAAACATGTCGTTCTTTGATTCTAAACAATCTGACTACACGTTCAATAAGCCTTATTCAGATGCAACTGCACAACGTATCGATGAAGAAGTAAAGAAGATCATCGACAAGGCGTATCAGCGCACCAAAGATTTGCTCATTCACCACAGAGAACATCTGGATATAATCGCGAAAGAACTGTTAGAGAAAGAAATTTTGTTCCAGTCTGACTTAGAGCGATTAATAGGAAAACGTCCGTTTGCGGGTCAGACAACCTATGAGAAGTTTACGAATGGAACTCCTGACAAAGAAAAAGTCGAAGCTGCGGCAGAAACTGCTGCTCCGAAGGAACCCGTTACAGATTCCGTAAAAGAATAGTATCCATTGAAAACACTTGAAAAGCCATTCAGCTATTCTGAATGGCTTTTTCTATTTTTGCAAAGACATAGCCAATGGAGATTCTTCTTCCGTCCAACAAAAAAATCTATTTCGCTTCCGATTTTCATCTGGGAGTTCCAAACTATGCATCTAGTTTGGAGCGTGAAAAAAGAATCATCGCCTGGCTGGATCAAATAAAACGAGACGCGCACAGCATCTATTTACTAGGCGATATTTTCGACTTCTGGTTTGAATACAAGCACGCGATCCCAAAACGATTTATACGTTTTCAGGGAAAGTTAGCCGAATTAAGAGATGGGGGAATACCGATTTACTTCTTTACAGGCAATCACGACATGTGGATGTTCGATTACTTCACCAAAGAACTTGACATTGTGATTTACCGCGAGCCACAAACGCTGCAAATCAACGGTAAAGTTTTCTTGATTGGCCATGGCGATGGTCTTGGGCCGGGCGATTCTATTTATAAAATTCAAAAAAAGTTCTTTAACAGCACGGTCTGTCAATGGCTGTTTGCGCGCATTCATCCCAATCTGGGTATGGGCATTGCACAACTTTGGAGCAAACAAAGCCGACTAGCGAATACCAAAAGAGAAGAAAAATTCAATGGGGAAGAAAACGAATTCCTCCTCTCCTACTGTAAGGCAATCGAAAAAGAGACGCACCACGATTTCTATGTTTTCGGACATCGTCACCTGCCGCTTGACTTAGAAGTGGGCGTGAACAGCCGGTATATCAATTTAGGAGAGTGGGTTCATTTCAACACCTACGCAGAGTTTGACGGACAGGCTGTTGCCTTGAAGACCTATCACCATGTCAACTAGCAAATACATTCTTCTTTTTTTTCTTAGCCTGTCTCCCTCTCTTGTTGCAAACGGTCAGCAAGTCGGCAAAAAAATAAAGGAAGTGAAAAGTGTAGAAGTGACCTTTGCAACCGTGGACAGACTGGGGAACTTTTTCATTGTGTCAAAAAACAATCTGATTAAAAAATTTGACCCTCAAGGAAAAGTACTAGCTACCACAAAAGTAAAGTACGTTACATTATTAGAACCTTGGTATCATCCCTCGATATTCTTGTATAATCATGAAAAACAAAAATATTGGGTTTACGGTCGTTATTTTGAGAATGGTAAAGAACACTTGTTAGAACCATCGTGGGCCATTCAGCCGACATTGGCATGTCCAAGCAATGATAATAGACTGTGGCTTTTTGATGCCGCTGATGCTTCTATTAAGAAAGTGAATCCCATCAACAAAGAAGTACTTATTGAATTTTATGCAGATACGACAAAAGCAAGTGGCTCCCCGGTTTACACTCACTTGCGAGAATACCAGAACATGATTTTCTTATTGGATCAACGATCTGGCATCTCCATCTATAGCCACATTGGAAAAAAGATTCACCAAATAGCCAAGCAAGGCATTAACAATTTCAATTTCTTTGGTGAGGAATTGTATTATTTGGACGGTTCCAAAATCAAGTTCTTTGATCTTGGAACCGGGGAAGCAAGAGAAATTGAAGTGGGGGATGGGTACAAGTACGCGCTAGCCACTGACGAATCAATCGTTTTGGTCAACCAAAAGAACAGAATCCTGCTGTTCGAAAGTAAGCAAATCGATTAGTTTCAAATTGGGAACACTATCTCAATCTGAAATATAAAATCCAAAAAGGGTCCTTAAAACGGCTTAAAACATGAGTTTTTTTCTTGGCACAATTGTGTAAGGAAGATTATTAAATACGAAACACGCCTTTTCAATGAACAAGCATTTATTCAATCGGCTTTATTTTCTTCTGGTCACTTCTGACGATGAGATCAGCGAAAAAGAAATCGTGCTTTGGAAAAAGATTGCTGAACTAAATAAGTTCAATGATGACATCCATCAGCAGCTGAATTCGCTAAAAGCCACGGATCGTGTTCAAATGCGAAAATCTTGCGTGGAGGAATTAAAACATACTTCGAAAGAACAGCAAATCAACTTGATGGCGTTGCTTTGCGTGATGGCAAATGCTGACGGTTTTATGCACAAAGCTGAATGGGAGCTAATCTACTCCATCTACCACAAAGAGTTGAAATTGAATCAACTTGAAATTTTAGAAACCCAACTTCAACTTAAAAAAACACTGCTGTCAGCTTAAGTATACGAAAAGGAGGCGAGTAAGAAAAAGCTGGCATCGAATGCAACCAAGCGTGCACATCGTACGTCTTTTGGGCAAATCGATTGTTATGCGCATCTCATTCTCGCTACTTCTATCAGCTCTATTTTATCTTTCTGCAAATGCCCAAATTGAAAACATTAAAATCAATGATTTTCAAGTCATCTATGTATTCGGCCCCTTCCGAGTTGATTTAATAAAAGCCGATGCCCCGGGCGTCAAAATCGACTACCATGGAATTGATAAAGAAGCGATCATTGTAAAATCGAAAGGAAGTGATCTCACTATACGATTCAAGAATAGGGATTTTGTCGACTTCGAAGATGGCCCCTGGAAACGCAATCGCGTTCGTTTTACAAATGTGACTATTTATTACACTCAACTGGAGGCCATCGAGGCTCGCGCAGGAGCTTTGATCGAATCAACAGAAACGATAAACGCAAAAAAAATATTCCTGGTGAGCAAAATGGGATCCCAAATGAAGTTGTCCATCAACGCGCAAAATTTGGAGTTGGAATCTTCCATGGGAAGCGAAGTCGATTTGAGGGGTACGACAGATCGGTTAACGGTTAGATCAAAAATGGGCAGTGAGGTAAATGCTTCCACGTTGAAGAGCCAGCATGTCATGGTGAGTTCATCTATGGGATCTGAAGTTTCTGTTTTTGCAGAGGAGGATTTGGATGCCTCAGCTGATTTTGGCGCCACCATCACTTACCGAGGAAATCCATCAACGCGACATACCTCAAAATTCCTGGGCGCAGAAGTGAATCGAAAAAATTAGCTGATTGCAACAGTTTGCTTGTTTTGACAACTTGAGCAATAGGCAACTGCCGTAGTCATCCGCTATGCATTCGATGTAGCAACGTTCAATCCGCTATGTCAGAAGATTTTTGGTCAGCCATCGAGCCGGATGCCCGATTTAATGAAATAAGCCATAAATTGATGACGCTAATCTCAATAATTGAATTATGTCCATCAAAGTGGCTATCCGACATCAGACGTTTTATACGTATGATCGTCCGGTCAATTTATCTCCTCATACATTCCGGCTACGACCGGCTGCTCATTGTCGCACACCCATCCTTTCGTTTTCCTTAAAGATTAAACCCAAAGAACATTTTATCAATTGGCAACAAGATCCGTTTGGAAATATGTTGGCACGAGTTGTCTTTCCAAACAAAACCACCAAGCTTCATTTTGAAGTAGAAGTGATCGCAGATATGGTGGTGATCAACCCCTTTGATTTTTTCGTTGAAAAATATGCTGAAACATTTCCGTTCACGTACGATCAACAACTTAAAAAAGAACTCCTCCCCTATTTTGAATATGCCGAAGATGGCCCACTTCTTTCGAATTGGGTAAAGTCAATTGATGTAAGCCAAAAGAAAGAGATCATTCCATTTTTGGTTGGACTCAATCAAGCTTTATGGAAAAATACGCGATACACCGTTCGGTTGGAGCCCGGTATACAAACCTGTGAGCAGACTTTGAGTTTGAAGTCAGGTTCATGCAGGGACTCTGCGTGGTTGTTGGTACAAATTCTTCGACACTTGGGTTTAGCAGCGCGTTTTGCCTCAGGCTATCTGATTCAATTGAAAGCAGACGTAAAAGCGTTGGACGGTCCGTCTGGAACTGAAGTAGATTTCACTGATCTGCATGCATGGGCCGAAGTATTTATTCCGGGTGCCGGTTGGGTGGGTCTCGATCCTACATCGGGATTGTTTGCGGGTGAAGGACACATTCCCCTCTGCTGCACGCCCGATCCGGTAAGCGCGGCACCTGTCAGCGGTATGACAGATGTGTGCGAGGTAACATTTGATTTTAAGAATGAAGTATATCGGATGCACGAAGATCCTCGTGTGACGAAACCCTATACGGATGAACAATGGGCAACGATTATTGCGCTCGGCAATAAGGTAGATGAAGATTTACAAGCGGGAGATGTGCGCATGACCATGGGTGGCGAACCTACTTTTGTTTCTGTTGATGACATGGAAGCCAAAGAATGGAACACAACCGCGGACGGTCCACAGAAAAGAAAATTAGGCGGACAACTGATCAAGAAATTAAAAAGTGCATTTAGCAAAGGCGCGTTCATTCACAAAGGCCAAGGCAAATGGTACCCGGGCGAGCCGCTGCCGCGTTGGCAGTACGCAGCGATATGGCGCAATGATGGTTTGCCGATATGGAAAAATGACTCACTGCTTGATTTAGATGACGTTCCCACGAATTATACTATAGAGGATGCACAGCGTTTGGCTACTGAATTGACGAAGTATTTGAATATTCCACAAGAACACGTACATCCGGCCATGGAAGATGCGTTTTATTTTTTGTGGGAAGAAAATAAAGTACCGATTAACATTGATCCGTATAAATCCAATCTCAACGATCCGCTCGAGCGACAAAAATTAAGTCAATTACTCGCGAAAGGATTAGGTACTCCGGCTGGGTATGTTATTCCCATGGAATGGAATAATTGGAACAATCGTTGGATTTCATCGGCTTGGCAATTTCGAAACAATCATTTGATTTTACTACCCGGAGATTCTGCCATTGGGTTACGACTGCCCTTAAAATCCTTGGCCTACATCAGTGATTTGAAAATGCAGAAGCCTGTCGAGCGAAGTCCGTTTGAAGAACTAGCAGCATTGGAAAACTTTTCAGACAAAGTTGAAAAGCGTCACGATCTTGCTATTCCAAAGGAAGATCTACCAAAAGAGTTTTTTCAAACAGCTTATCCAAAAGAAGAGGAAACAGAAGAATCTAAAAAGGAGAAAAAAGAAAAACCCAAGGAGGAAGTAGTTCCAACATTTGAAACTTTCATAGTTAAAACAGCGCTTTGTATCGAACCAAGAGATGGCAAGTTGTATCTCTTCATGCCTCCACTAAAATACCTGGAGCATTACATCGATTTACTTACCTCGATTGAAGCGGCCACAGAAAAACTAAACCTAAAAGTAATTATTGAGGGATACGAGCCACCCTTTGATCATCGGGTTACAAAACTATCCGTTTCACCAGATCCCGGTGTATTGGAAGTAAACATTCATCCTGCCAAAAGTTGGAAACAATTGGTCAACAATTACGACATTCTCTTTGAGCAAGCACGACTTAGTCGACTGGGAAGCGAAAAATTTATGCTCGATGGAAAGCACACAGGCACCGGAGGCGGCAATCATATCACTATCGGAGGCAGCACTCCGGCAGATAGTCCTTTGTTGAGAAGACCCGATCTTCTCAGAAGCTTGATTACTTATTGGCAACATCATCCCGGTTTATCCTATTTGTTTTCATCGCAATTCATCGGCCCAACGAGCCAGGCACCTCGGGTAGATGAAGGTCGCCAGGAAATTTTGTATGAACTTGAAATTGCCTTCAGCCAAATTCCCGAAGGAAAAGAAGTCCCTTTCTGGCTGGTTGATCGTTTATTTCGAAACTTATTAATTGACATCACCGGCAATACTCATCGCGCAGAATTTTGCATCGACAAATTGTATTCTCCCGATAGCTCGACTGGAAGATTGGGTATACTCGAGTTGCGTGGATTTGATATGCCACCGAGTAAAGAGATGTGCATTGTGCAGTTGCTACTCATCCGATGCATCGTAGCGATGATGTGGAAGAAGCCTTATAAGCAAAAACTGATACGTTGGGGAACTGAATTGTATGACAAATACATGATTCATCACTACGTGCAGCAAGATTTGGAAGAAGTAATGCGCGATCTGCAAGAAGCAGGGTATCCCTTTCAAACGGCTTGGCTGGAAACGTTTTTTGAATTCCGTTTTCCTATGCATGGAAAAATCATGTTGCAAGATATGGAGTTACTGTTGCGTCAGGGCATTGAACCGTGGCATGTGTTGGGTGAAGAATCTGCTAGCGGAGGAACAGCGCGATTCGTAGACTCATCAGTTGAACGCATCGAAGTGAAAGTAAAAAACTTCAACGTTGATCGATACATGGTTGTTTGTAATGGAGCACCTGTCCCACTCAAAGAAACCGCAATAAAAGGTGAGTTTGTCGCAGGTGTTCGTTATCGCGCCTGGAGTCCTCCATCGGCATTGCATCCCACATTAGGCACGGATGTTCCCTTGGTCTTTGACATCGTTGACAAATGGAATCATCGTGCCATTGGTGGATGTACCTATCATGTTGCTCATCCGGGAGGAAGAAACTATGATAGCTACCCTGTCAATTCATACGAAGCAGAAGGACGCAGGATCAGTCGCTTTTGGAATCAAGGTCATACGCAGGGATCTTTTAGTCCGTCACCTGTTTATGCCGGTGCTGAACGCTATTTGGAAAAGAGCTTAACTCCTAAGAACTTCGATCCGCCAATCATGAAGATCAGTCCGGAATACCCCACCACATTAGACTTACGGCAATTTTAAAGTAGCCTATGGAACAAACGCAAAACTCTTTACTGCAATCGCTAACACAGGGCTATTTAACAAATCAATCCGTGTTGGATGAATGCGTAACGTTGAATGATGGTGTCAAGGAAAAATGGAAACGGCTATTAGCGAACATTGAAAATCTGGGTGCAACAGAATTTAAAAGTCGCCATCAGGAACTATTAAAACTCCTAAAAGAAAATGGCGTAACCTACAACGTATATGGCGATTCGGATGGATTGAATCGACCTTGGTTACTGGATCCTGTCCCGCTCGTCATCTCAGCGTCTGAGTGGCGTGGAGCAGAACGCGGCATGAAGCAACGCGCCTATGTGTTGAACAAAGTGTTAGAAGATCTCTACGGAGATCGGGTATTGCTGAAGAAAGGAATCATTCCCCCTGAACTCATTTATTCTCATCCCGGATTTCTTCGCGCTTGTGATAAAATAAAATTACCAGGAGATTACCAGCTTCCACTCTATTCTGCAGATATCTCGAGAGGTCCAGATGGGAAAGTATGGGTGATCAAAGATCGGGCACAAGCACCTTCAGGCATGGGCTACGCACTTGAAAATAGGGGCGCACTGAGCAGGGTTCTTCCAGAGTTGTTTCAACAGCATCAGGTGGCCAGGTTAGGTGGATTTTTTAACAGCCTCATGCAGACGCTGATTCAGCTTGCACCGCAAGGAAAAGAACATCCTCGCATCGTGTTGTTGACACCCGGCCCACGAAACGAAACGTATTTTGAACACGCATTTCTTGCTTCGTATTTGGGGATTACGCTAGTGCAAGGCGAAGACCTAATCATGCGTGATAGTTTCGTGTGGATCAAGACGGTGGAAGGACTGGAGAAGGTTGACGTGATTTTACGAAGAGTAGACGATACGTTCTGCGATCCATTAGAACTACGAGAAGATTCTCAATTGGGAATTCCCGGATTGCTACAGGCCGTGCGAAAAGGAAATGTGTCGGTTGCCAATCCGCTGGGAAGTAGCGTATTAGAAAACATCGGCTTGATGGCCTTCTTACACGGAGCGTTCAAGTACTTCCTCAATGAAGATCCAATCATCCCTATGATCGCTACGTGGTGGTGCGGGCAGAAAAAAGAAATGAATCACGTCATTGATAACCTGGATAAGC
>JABFSY010000215.1 GCA_013140395.1 Cyclobacteriaceae bacterium | reverse complement strand
AATTCTTTGCGGTTGGTTCATCGGCATACGCGATTGGAAATGTTGTTGCCAACTTTCCGGATGGGTTAACTTTTCCACTCAAAATGTCAGCGATGGCGTTGCCACCCTCCAAACCAGGTTGCCATGCCAATACAATAGCATCCACTTCATCTCGCCAGCTTACTACTTCCATGGGGCCAGCAATATTCAATACCACAATTACTTTTTTATTTCTTGCATGAAAGGCAGCTGCCACATTTTTGATCAGCACTTTTTCATTTTCTTTTAGAGTAAAATTACCTTCTACTTTACGGTCGCTACCTTCGCCTGCATTTCTGCCAATACTTATTATCGCATGATCGGAGGCAGTAGCAGCTTTGGCTAATTGTTCTGGGCTGAGTGTGTATTCTTCAATAGGTTCGGCCGGTGACATTAGTTCTTCCATCATACTTCTCTTTGGCCTTTTCGCAGATTCTGTTTGCAAATGAACCGTGTAGTTTAGATAGAGCTCTGGATGAACTACAAATCCTGCCCGAAAGAGACCTTCCGCCAAAGACACTGTATACATTTTGGTTACGTCACCACTACCGGTGCCACCGGCAATTAACTCATAACCGTTATTAGCGATCAACGCTACCGAACTTTGTACTGCAATTGGTAACACATTATTATTCTTTAACAGCACCATACTTTCTGCTGCTGCTGCTCGAGCGATTTGCGCATTATTTTTCAGATTGGGTTGGTCCGAGTATTTATACCCTTTATAGCTCGGAGATTGTAAGATGATCGTTAGAATATCAGCCACATTTTGATCCAATACCTTCACATCTAATTGGCCACCCTTCACTGCGTCTACTATGGCTTGCTTCTGAGTAGGAAGTCCTGGCATCAATAAATTGTTTCCGGCTTTCATCATCGCGACAGCATCTCGACCGCCAAACCAATCAGTCATGACAAATCCCTTATAGCCCCATTCGTTGCGTAAGATAGTGGTAAGAAGTTCCTTGTTCTCCGCGGTGTGGCTGCCATTGACAAGGTTATATGAACTCATGATGGTCCAAGGTTTTGATTGCTTCACTACAATTTCCCATCCCTTCAAATAGATTTCGCGCAAGGCTCTTTCACTGGCAATGGTATTCACGGTATTGCGATTAGTTTCCTGGTTATTGGCAAAGAAGTGTTTTGCAGAAACACCTACACCACTACCTTGAATACCATTTACCATAGCAGCTGCAATGTGGCCGGTGATAACAGGATCTTCAGAATAGTATTCGAAGTTTCTTCCGCCAAGCGGATTGCGGTGAATATTTAAACCGGGTGCTAACAAAATATCAATGCCATATTCTTTCGCTTCATTTCCGAACGCAGTTCCTACTTTCTTCACAAGGGTAGTATCCCAACTAGATGCCAATAAAGTTCCTATCGGCCAGGCCGTAGCATAGTATAGTCTGGATTGTCCGGCATTAAATGCATGTATACCGGCAGGGCCATCACATACGACTAATGAAGGAATGCCTAATCGTGGAATACCAACAATAGTACCTGCGGCACCACGCACTCTCTTTTGTGCCTCGCTTGGTTCACCAACGCCCATCATGGGCATACCCGGCACATTCATTCCACCACCGACTAAGATGGATACTTTTTCCTCCAAAGTCATTGCGGCAATGACTTCTTGTAAAGAATTTTTTCCCAATTGAGGAGGGTTCTGTTACGCTTGCACTACTTCGTTAGCACTTAACAGTAGAAAAGCCAATAAAAGGCGTTTTGTGGCTATCATAGAGAAATGGTTAAATTATTGTGTCAATATGACACAATAGTAATATATTTGACACAATCCTCAAAGTAAAACTTGCGATAAAATCCCTGTTTCGCTGAAATCAGCATAAATTGCAACTTTAATAAGTAGTGAGATAATATGAACCACACCATTATTGAAGACTTCCTGCTTCACGGACATAAAGTAAATCTGCCGGGAATATCTATCGACAATGTGATTTTTGGGTTTCACGAAAACCAGTTGAAGGTTTTGCTTTTGCAAGTAGTTGATAAAAATATCTGGATGCTGCCCGGAGGATTTGTGATGAAAAAAGAGCACATTGATGAGGCCGCTGCACGCATCTTAAAAGTGCGCACGGGTCTTGATGAAGTCTTTCTTCAACAGTTCTATACGTTTGGCCAACCGGAACGATCTGGCAATGAAGTCTTGGTGAAAGCACTTAAATCCTTAGACCAGAGATACGATAAGAACCATTGGGCACTACAGCGTTTTGTTACCGTGGGGTATTATGCTCTGGTGGAATATGCTCATGTCAGTCCGCAGCCGGATGAAATTTCGCAGGCCTGTACGTGGCATGATCTGGACAAATTGCCAGAACTATTATTGGATCATGAGGCGATTATCCAAAAAGCATTGGAAGAGATGCGGCTGAAGCTTAACTTTCAACCCATTGGCTACAATCTTCTTTCGGAAGAATTTACCATGAAAAATCTCCAGTCGTTGTACGAAACCATTTTAGGCCGAAAGCTCGATCGCGCGAACTTCAACCGCAAAATGCTCTCGTATGAAATTCTGGATCGAAAAGAAAAACATTTTAGCGGAGGTGCACACAAAGCACCTTATCTCTACAAATTCAATAAGAAGAAATATTTTAAAGCACTGAAGAGTGGGCTCGGCCGAGATTTTTAGCTGCTTTGTTATGTAGTGGAAGAGGCAGCACGATTAGCTTGACTCCGTCCATTCCTGCATCGGTCGCTACAGTATTTCACTTCGTCCCAAACCTTCTCCCATTTTTTTCTCCAGGTAAATGGACGGGCACAAACGACACAGGTTTTAGTAGGTAGGTTTTGTTTTTTATGCATTTTTTTATTGCTGGTACGGAGGCTTCATTCCTCAAGCTACAAGCCTGCGGCATTAAGCCTGTAGCTTGTGGCTAAAGTCGACTGGCATTAATTTAAATCCTGACTAAGCCCTTCTCCCGTAAATCATTCAGCATCAAAACATTTTCATGATTGGTTTTAAATCGCTTTACATCAAACAAGAACATCGTATGGTCACCTGCATCCTTACTCCACAATTTTTCCAATTCCATCAATCCCGCACAATCGGTTAACACGGGTTTATCATTCCATGTTTCCAAGCATTTCTTTTTTGTGAGATAGTTTTGTTTGTCGTAGTGAAGGCCGCTTTTCTTGCCCAATACATTTACCAATGATATATGGTGTTTGCCCAATATCTGCAATATTGCTGTTTTACTTTTGCGAATATTTTCAAGCGACTGAGTATTGTCATACACAGCCACCATGTATCTTTTAGGCTTCATGCTCACAGCCGACACATAGGTGCAGATATTCATGTTCACGCTCTCCCCGGCATACGTAGCGAGACTGTAAACCGGAATACTAGCGAGGTTCCAGGGACGCCTCATTTCCCCTAAATTTTTACGCTTGACATGCCACCATCTGCATGTATCACTTGCCCAGTGATCCAACTGGATTTTTCTGAAAGTAAAAACGCGGCCAGGTTGGCGAGGTCCTCGGGCTTTCCTATTTTTTTGAGAGGATGGCGCTGCGCGTTAGCTTCTTTCTTCTCATCTGTATTTAGTAAAGTGCCTGCTAATGGCGTGTCGGTTATAGATGGCGCAATACAGTTCACCCTGATTTTTGGTGCAAACTCAGCCGCGAGCGCTCTTGTCAATCCTTCCACTGCTCCTTTGGAGGAAGCCACCAGCGAATGGAAATTCAAACCCATCTGCATGGCCACGGTAGAGAAAAGTACAATGGATGAATGATTAGAATTCTTCAACATTGGAAGGCAGGCTTGAATGACTTTGACTGCACCTACCAGTTGAATTTGAAAATCAGACACAAAATCTTCTGGTTTGACACGTGCGAAAGGTTTCAAATTCACCGCACCAGGGCAATATACCAAGCCATCCAGTACATCAGGTAAAAAACTAAAGTCCGGATTCTCATCCAAGACATTTAGTGATTGGAATTTCGCAAAGCCATCGGCTGATGTACCTGTCGTTTTATTGAATGTGCCGAAAACCTGATGCCCTTCTTCTATCAGTTGTTTTGCCAGTGATGCGCCAATACCTGAAGAGGCGCCAATGATTAAGATATTTGCCATGAATTTAAAACCCTATTTCTGGCATTTTGTTATCACCGAACGTCAATATTGATGAGGTTACTTCGATGAAAAATCATTGTTATTTTTGATTACCGATCTTCAACGTTTGAAATTCGATGTATACTAATCCCGCTATTACAGATATTTCAGCCAAGAAGTATGTTAACCCCAGAATCGTAAGCGTTGAATAGTAATAAATGACTAAACCCGTTGTCAAGCAACAATAAAGCAAATTGGCAGTCATGATGGTTTTCAAAAATATTCGCCAGTTTCTACTTTGAAAAAAGAAGCAAGAAATAGAATAGACCGCAAAAGCAACTGCAATCATGGAGAGCACAGAAAGTATCTCCTGCGGCATCCCAAAATATTCCTGGAACCGCCATTGCATAACAAACAAGATGGAGGCAGTCGCAAATGCACCAAGTCCATCAACTAGAAAAATCGTTTTAGGTTTTAAAATCGATTGAGTGAAGATTCTTAACATAACTCAATTTAGAAAAACAGTTAAATGGAAGCTAGCCAAGTGCCTCTTTGTAAACTCTCAATACTCGTTCTCTCGCGAGTTTATGGTCCACAACTGGTTGAGGATATTTTTCCGTTCCAAATTCGGGGATCCATTTTTTTATGTATTCCAATTTAGGATCAAATTTTTCGGTTTGCAACTGCGGATTGAAAACACGAAAGTAGGGCGCTGCGTCACACCCCGAACTAGCCGCCCATTGCCAGCCACCGTTGTTGGCAGCTAAATCAAAGTCCAATAATTTTTTAGCAAAGTAGGCTTCGCCCCAGCGCCAGTCAATGAGCAAATGCTTGGTAAGAAAGCTGGCGGTAATCATGCGTACACGGTTGTGCATAAACCCGGTAGCATTTAGCTCGCGCATTCCAGCATCAACAATGGGATAACCTGTCTTTCCTTCGCACCAGGCTGCAAACTCTTTTTCATTGTTGCGCCACTCAATCTTATCGTACGCGGGCTTAAATGATTTTGTTTCCACCTGCGGAAAATGCCACAAGATCATATGATAAAAGTCTCGCCAGATCAATTCGTTCAGCCACGTCTCATTTTTCTTTACCGCGACTTGCGCCAGCTTTCGAATACTGACTGTCCCAAATCGTAGGTGAACACTTAATTTGGTGGTGCCGGCAATGGCAGGGAAGTTTCGTTGTTTGTCGTATTGCTCAACAATGGATTGCTTCACCAATCGTTCAGGAAAATTGAAAGATGTTTCTTGAAAGCCTATTTCTTTCAAAGTCGGCAAAGCGATCGGAACTATTTTCTTGAAATGGTCAAAATACTTTTCAGTTGCAAAACTCTTTAATGTTGACTCCTCCAATTTACTTTTCCATTTTCTGCTGTAAGGTGTGAAAACGGTATAAGGCTTACCATCGTCTTTGGTTACCTCATCTTTTTCAAAAATGACTTGGTCTTTGAATGTTTTAAAGACGACATTTTTATTTTCTAAAACCTCTTTCACCTGTGTATCACGGGTCCGAGCGTAGGGTTCGTAATCGTGATTGGTGTAAACAACCTTAGGAGTTAGCTCCTTAAAAATTTCAATCGGATTGCCGTGAAATACAAGTAACGTACTACCCAGATCTACCAACTGCTTTTGCATCAGCGTTAGCGATTGATGAATGAAAGCGACCCGTAGATCACCTTTTTCCTCTAGCTTATCGAGTATTTCGGTGTCAAAAATAAAAATGGGAAGGACACTTTCATTTTCTTTCAGCGCGTTGTAAAGAGCCGCGTTGTCTTGCAGCCGCAAATCGCGTCTGAACCAAACCAGAGCGGTACTCTTGCTTACAATTTCATTAGGCTGACTTTGTCCGAAGGTCTTCAATTTCTTTTTCCAGTTTGTCGATGGCCTCCATTTTTGCAGCATACAGCTTCAAATCACCTGAGCGCTGAACGTGCATGGCTTCTTCCAATAACTTCTTGCGTTTATTTTCAAGTGCCTGTAGGGGGTCTTTCTTTAAGAATGAGAACATAGTGCGTCAGTTTGTACAAAGAAAACACCAACATTCGGATTATGTTAGGCCGATGCTTCAAAATTATAATAATCACGTTCGTATTGATAGAAACCAAGAATACCTAGGACAAAGGCCTCTAACCAATAAAGCTTAAACAACACCAGCATAAAGGAAATGAGAAACAGACCAAATGTAAATGTGGTATGAGCGTCAATCGCCAAACTCCCTCGAAACAATCGGGTGTGCTGATAAACCAAATAGAAAACGGCAAAAAGAGTAATGAACAGAAGATCAAACCAAACAATATGGTTTATGGCCAGTAACACCAGTTCCGGTATAAGCAGGACTCCATAAAACAAGCTCAGAAAAAGAAACCGTTTGATCATTGATATCGGCAATCCTCTGACAAAAATTAGGTAGGTTTCTTCCAATCGCCTGCTTTCAAAAATAATCACGGAGTGGGCCATCAGTCCAAATAGCAGCCCCATCAAAGCTGTTCGATTTTCATAATGATCGGTGGTGATTTGCATAAATCCAATGATGGCAAAAAGTGAAAATGACTTTGTGAATAAAAGCGCCAGCGGTAGCTGATTTGTAAAATGTCCCAGGTAGAAAAATGGAAAGTATTTTTTCCATGGCCATTGAATGGACGTTAATAGTTTTGTTGCCTTTCGTTCGTGTAATGAATTGATTCTTCTCAACACGATCCAGGTACAACCAACCAACCTTGCAAAATGAAAAACAAAAACCAAAAACACTGCGACATACTGCTGGCTGAATATACCTACGCCTACAATGAAAACGGAGTAAAGCAGCACAGGCTGATCCATCATAACAACGGAGAGCAACATCGGCCAAAATTGGTGAGACTTACCTAGCCGGGAATAGTCTTTTAAGAATTGATTGTGTGGTTCGGCTAGTTCAGATAGGACTAATTGCAAATACTTTGCGCTATACAAGATCCAAACGCCCATTACCCCCATTAAAAAAACAGGCGAAGTGAGTACACCATAAATTAATGAACGGTGGTAGTTAATGAGTTGATTGGACTCAACTACACCAAACATCAAATAGAAGACGAAAAAAAGCAGTCCTACATTGCGCTCGTAGAATTTTTTGACCAATACCTTATGGAGCACTCGAACTACAGCTCCCATACCTTGTGGTCTTTAACTTCCATCTCTTTCACAACAATGCCCTCCAACTCAAAAGCTTGGTGCGAGGTGAAAACAAAATTCACCCCTCTACCAAAATAGAGTTTCACTAACTCATAAAGTATTGGTACACTCTCTTTATCAATGGTAACGAGTGGCTCGTCTAGCAAAATGTATTTTGGTCGCCCAATGAAAGCCAGGACCAAGGAGAGTTTTTTTACCATACCGCTTGAATACGTGCCTATAGGATTTTTGATAAAAGAATGGATGTTGAATTTTTGAACCAACTCATCTACTTCTTCTTTGTTAGCCATTCGTGTAGAAATGAAAAATGAAACCAAATCTTGCCCGGTAAGAAAAGGAGGATAAAGGGGCTCAGCCTCCACATAGTTGACTAACCTTCTATAGTCGGTCGGGTGTTTCCTTAAATCGACCGCGTCAATATTCACTTCTCCATCAAACGGTATTATCCCACTTATGATCTTTAGCAACGTTGACTTACCTGACCCGTTGTTCCCTTTCAACCAAAACAAACCACTTTCAAATTGCAACTGGGGAATATCAAGAATCACATGAGTTCCGTATTCTTTTTTTAGGTTTTTGATGGAGAGCATGCAATGTCTACGTTAAGCCCTATTTTGGGTTTTAAAATAAATACAATTTTCCACTAACGGTGTATTGGTGGGGTGATGTAAGCATCAAAAGGACAATCGATGGGCTCAGTTTAGGTAGACTTTAAAATAAGAGCTACCTTTGCTAACCGAGGGTGCAATGTCGCTTCTTAGCGGCACTGCACCTTTTTTATTTACCATCAAAAATAGTATTTCCGCATGGCTTTTATCGATAATGTATTACAGGTGCCTTCGTATGGCTGGGCCGATCAGAAGGGTGAATTGGTGAAGCCTACGGTGGGTCGACTGTACCGCGAAGCATTTTCACGAATCAATATTTTCAAAACCAGAAAGAATTGGATTCCATTTATTAATTGGTTTATGGCCATTACGATGCTTCCATTTCTCTATTTCTTTTTGTTCAAGTTTTTTTCGTGGCAACTGCTGATTGCATTTATTGTATACAGCATGGTAATCATGAGTACTGCGGCAACCGTATGGTTTCATCGGTACAGCACTCACCGCGCATTTACGTTTAGCAATCCGGTCTGGCGGTTTATCACACAAAATTTAACACTTCGTACTTTTCCGGAAGAGGTTTACGTAGTGTCTCACCACGTACACCATTTGAAAGTAGAAAAGCCCGGAGACCCCTACAACGCACATGCTGGTCTAATGTATTGCATGCTTTCAGATGTTAATCATCAGGCCATCGCAAAAGATTTGACAGAGGATGAATACAAAAAAGTCTCTCACTTTATCAGCCACACGGGTGTGCAACTCAATACGTATCAGCAATACCTGAAGTGGGGTTCTATCGCTACACCTTGGTACACGGTGGGCCTTTGGATTCTGAACTGGTCGTTTTGGTATGGAATGTTTTTTTTGATGGGTGGACACGCATTGGCCTGTACGTTATTTAGTGCTGCGCTGTTCTGGTTTGTGCTAGTACGTGCATTCAATTATACAGGGCACGGCAGTGGAAAAGCAAAGCATATAGAGGGTATTGATTTTGATCGAAGCAATTTGTCTATCAATCAGTCACGCCCAGGTTGGTTTTCGGGCGAATGGCACAACAACCACCATCTTTATCCAGATGGAGCCAGAGCTGGTTTCTTGCCTTACCAAATTGATTTGGCATGGGTATACATTTATTGCCTACATAAGATCGGTGGTGTATCAACCTACCGTGATTTCAAGAAACAGTTTTTAGAGCGATTTTCTCTAGATGAGAAGAAAGCCGTTACGGCTCAGCAAGCAGAAGTGCAATAGATGCTAGCTCTTCATTAAGTATCCTTCCTGCAAACTGGCAAGAAGGATTTTTTATTTGTATCGATTAGCAGATCGGAGGCAGCATCTATTGGATTCCCAATCCTCCTTGGCTATATTAATTCAGAAATTACAAACTCAAAAACGATCAACCCTATGCTTACTCCCGCATTGGAAAAAAAAATCCTCGAATTTGCACAACAACTTGTTCGCATCAAGAGCTA